>CAZWPW010000058.1:0-9721 GCA_964635525.1 uncultured Bacteroidaceae bacterium | reverse complement strand
GCTGCCGGTCGAGTTCCTTGGCGTATTCGTCGAGTGTCATGGGCGTGGGCTTTTCGTTTCTTGCGCATTTTTTTGCGTCGTTAAGGCAAATATAGGCAAAAGTTCCTGTCCGCGCCACGCTTGGCCTTGCGAGGAATGTCGCAGGTAACAGTGGGATGGCCGCTATTGTTTGCTGGCATATACAAAAAAAGAAGCGGCAAGCCATGCTTGTCGCTTCCGAAACTTAATTCTGAAGGAAATCCTTACTCAGCTGCTTCAGCTTCAACAACTTCTTCAGTTTCAACAACTTCTTCCTCAGCAACGTTTGCTTCTTCTTCAACTGCTACAACTTCTTCTTCAACTGCAACAGTCTCTTCAACAGCAACTTCTTCTTCAACAGTTTCAGTAGTAGTGCTACCACCACAAGATGCCAGTGAAACAGCAACTAAAGCTGCGAAAGCAAAAACTAGTTTCTTCATCTTTGTTAAATTTAAATTGTACAATTATTTATTAGTCATCGCAAAAATATATCTTTTACCAATATGTTGTACAACTTGCAATAATTATTTTCAATAATTTTTTTTAATAATTTGTTGGCGGCACCGCAGGTAACGATACTTTGCGTAACTTCGCCCTCTGTAGTGTGATTGAGAATGACTTGGTTTGATGAAGCATAAGAAAGCCGTTTGTTATACTCTTGGTTGCAAACTGAATTTTTCAGAGACATCGACCCTCATGCGCCTTTTGAGCGAGAACGGAGTGGCACAGGCCAAAGACGGCGAAGTTGCTGACCTCGTGATAATAAATACATGCACGGTGACGGATATTGCCGACAAGAAATGCCGGCAGATGATACGCAGGTATGTGACAAAGCATCCCGGTGCATTGGTGGTTGTCACCGGGTGTTATGCTCAGCTCAAGCCCGACGAGATAACGGCAATCGAGGGTGTGGATTTGGTGTTGGGGGCGAATGAAAAGATGAAGTTGATTGACTTCATTGAATCGATGGACAAGTTGCAAGAAAAATCATGCACGACAGAGTACAATAAGATATCATCGTTTGATTATTCCTGCTCGCGGGGCGACAGGACACGATATTTCCTGAAGGTGCAGGACGGATGCGATTACGTTTGCTCATACTGCACGATACCTTTCGCCCGGGGGCGCAGCCGCAACGGAGAAATAACGCGCCTGGTGGATATGGTGCAGGACACCGCACGCCAGGGAGGGAAGGAGATAGTATTGACGGGTGTCAACGTCGGGGATTTCGGCAAAACCACAGGCGAAACATTCCTTGACCTGATAAAAGCGTTGGACGAGGTCGATGGCATCGAGCGTTTCAGGATATCGTCGATAGAGCCTAACCTCCTGTCAAAAGATATAATAGACTTTGTCGCCGCATCGAAACGGTTCATGCCGCATTTCCATTTGCCCCTGCAGTCGGGGAGCGATCAAGTGCTGCGATTGATGCGCAGGCGCTACGGCACGGCATTGTTTCAAAGCAAAGTAGATTACATACGAAAGGCCTTGCCGCATGCATTCATCGGGGTTGATGTCATTGCCGGCGCGCCCGGCGAGACCGTCGAGCTGTTTGAGGAGTCATATCGTTTCATCTCTGGCTTGGATATATCCCAACTCCACGTTTTCCCGTATTCTGAACGTCCCGGGACGGCGGCAGCCACGGGCATAGCCCATAAAGTGCCAATTGCAGAGAGGCATGAACGCTGCTCGAAGTTGTTGGCCGTGTCTGACAGCAAACTGGCAACTTTCTACGAAAAGCATTTGGGTCAGAAGGCAAAGGTCTTGCTTGAACACTCGAAAATGCCCGGCATCATGCACGGTTTCACCGAAAACTACATCCGCATCGAAGTGGCCTCGCCAGGTTTGCCCGACAACGAGGTCGTCAACGTCACTCTTGACGAATATGATGAAGCCGCACGGCTTGTCAAATCTACCATAGTAACATAACCCCGGCCTCCATGACAACGAAAAAAATAGCTGTTGCCATACTGAATTACAACGGACTGGAGGTGTTCAAAGAATACCTCAGAGCGGCGGTGGAACATTCGCAGGCCGACGGCTGCAAGGTTTACATAATCGACAACTGCTCTACGGATGCTTCATTGGATTATGTCACGGCTAATTTCCCGTCGGTGGGCATCGTGCGCCTCGAGCGCAACCATGGTTATGCCGGGGGGTACAACCGGGGGTTGAAAGGTATCGAGGCCGACTATTATGTGCTTCTAAATTCAGATGTAAGGGTCACCGCCGGGTGGTTGCAGCCCGTCATAGAATACATGGATACGCACCCGCACGTGGCTGCCTGCCAGCCGAAAATACTTAGCGACAGGAACAAGTCATCGTTTGAATATGCCGGGGCTTGCGGGGGATATATCGACCGCTACGGTTTCCCTTTCTGCCGGGGGCGCGTTTTTGCTTCCATTGAAGACGACAGAGGGCAACACGACACTAACGCTAATGTGTTCTGGGCTTCGGGGGCGGCTTTCTTTGTCCGCTCAAAAGTTTTTTGGCAAGCCGGAGGCTTCGACGATACTTTCTTCGCGCACATGGAGGAGGTAGACCTCTGCTGGAGGATAAAGGCACTGGGGCATGGCATCTGTTGCATCCCCTCGTCGGTGGTGTACCATCTCGGGGGCGCGACGCTCGACAACGGCAACCCGTACAAATTATACCTCAATTTCAGGAACAGCCTCTACATGCTGCGCAAGAACCTCCCCGGCAAAGGATACCGTAGGGTCATGGCAGCCCGCCTGTTGCTCGACTGCGCTGCATTCGCGGCATTTGTGCTTGCCTTCGATTTCGCGAAAGCCAAAGCCGTGGCAAAGGCACGCATCGATTACTGTAAGAACAAAAACAAATACCGCCGCAACGCGACACTGCCAATACATGAAGGACTATACCGCCGTAGCATCGCCGTAGCATATTATATCTTCGGAAGGCGGACGTTTGACGAAATAAAGAAAGCATGGAAATAGAAAGAATGGCGCTGCGCATCAACAACATGCGAGTATATTCCTACCATGGGGCCTTGCCGCAGGAAAACAGGGTGGGGAACAGTTTCGTGCTGAACATAACGCTCGAATTGAACGATACCAGCGCAGCACAAACTGATGACCTCGCCCTTGCCGCAAACTATGCAGAAGTCATTTCCTTGGTAAAGGAGCAAATGGGCATCCAAACCAAGCTGCTCGAAACGCTGGCATGCAGGATAGCCAAAAAGATACTCGAAGCATTCCCGATAGTCGAACGGGTGCAGCTTACTATAGAGAAAGACAAACCGCCGGTGCCGGGCAATGTCGCCTCGGCTGCGGTCAGCATCACCGCCAAGAGGTGAAATACAGTGACAAAAGACAAGTTAATTGTGTGTAAGATAGGCAGAATAAGTTAAAAAACAGAAATACTTTGGGTATAAATTGCACCATCATTATATTTGTGCTAGACATTAAAGCGAAAAGGTTATGAAGACGATTTTTTTTGCAGTACTATTTGTTTTGACGCCCTCGCTGGCCTTTTCACAAGGGTACAATGACATGTACTATGTCCCTTCAAACGACGACTATTCCTACGTTGAAGAAGATGAGGCCAACTACGAAGAAGAAACTACTTATGGGTATGACGAATATGACGACGACGGCGCAGGCTATGCCTCACAATTAGACGTCGATGTCGATTCATATAACAGGCGCTACGAAGCTCAGTATGATTACTATGATGACGGAGATGAACCGGGAACATCATCGTCAATATCCTCCTCGCCGCTCGAGATTGACGTAGACGAATACAACAGGCAATCCAATACGCAATATGCCGCAAGCAACGGCGAAGAAGAGGATTATGACATCACCAACGAAGAGGGATGGGTTGACGGGTTCAACGGCTCGCAATCAGACTATGAGTACACCATCCGCATCATGCGTATCACAAGCCCAGAGATAGCAATACACATCTCCAGCCCGCTGTATTGGGACATTGTCTACGGCTCGTCATACGATTGGAACGTCTATGTCGACGGGTACTACGCATACATGTTCCCGACATTCGGCAACCCGCTCTGGTGGGAGTGGAGGTACAGGCCATATTCGTTCTATTACCGCTGGTATTCACCCTATTACTATTACGCAGGGTGGTACTATCCCGGATGGCATTACGACTACTATTACTGGCACCATACGCATCATTTCTACCCGCACCAACACTATGCTAGCATGCGCCCCATCTACCGCGACAACTACAGGACAGGGGCATACAACGCACGCACGCGCTCATCGGGACCGGCAACAACGCGACGGACAGGAACAACAACAAACCGCAGCGCTGTAAGGTCGTCGGCGGCATCATCTGACAGGTACTCGCCCTCGGCAACAACAAGAAGGACAACAACGTCCCGTACAGGGAGCAGCAGCTCGTCATCGAACTCATCGTACAGCACCTCACGCAGCTCGTCGAGGTCAAGTTCAAGCTATAATTCATCATCGTCATCCTCTTCGTCACGCCGAAGCTCGTCAGCATCAACCAGCAGCCAATTGCGCAGCTCATCAAGCTCGAGAGTCTCGTCGGGCTCAATGTCGAGGTCATCATCATCGGGCGTCAGGTCTGGCGGCGGTGGCTCATCGCGTGGTGGAGGTGGCGGCCGCAGATAAATTTTAGTAATTGAATCCACATTGAATCTTAGACCATTATGAAAAAGAAACTTTCGATATTCGCCCTGTCGTTGCTCGCACTGTCGGCCAACGCGCAAACAATATACGAGGCAGCTAACCTGCTCGGGGAAGACCTCAACGGAACGGCACGCTACGTGGCAATGGGAGGCGCAATGAGCGCGCTCGGAGGCGACATCTCAGTCATACGTACAAACCCTGCGGGCATAGGACTATACCGCAGCAATGACGTCGTCGTGACATTCGGGACAAATACCGCCTCGACCTCGCTCCTGAATAGCAACTACAATAAAACCACGTTCTCCTTCGACAACGCAGGCTTTGTCTATGCCATGGACTTAGGGAGACAAAGCCCGGTGAGGTTCCTCAACTTAGCATTCAACTACAAGAAACGCAAGAACTTCAACCGCAAATGGCGCGGAAGCTGGAACGACGCAACAACGCAAACCGACCTAATTGCTGAAATGGCAACAGGCTATTCTGAAAGTGATTTCACAAACCCAAGTGCTTTTGTCACCGACCGTCCATATACGGGGTGGCTGCCAATCATGGCATATAATGCGTGGCTGATAGACCCTGTAGGTGACACAGATTGGATAGGGTTCTATCCTGCCGATTCATTCGGGCATTACTACGAAGTCAATGAATCGGGATGGATAAATGACTACGACTTCAACATGTCATGGAACTTATACGACAAAGTATATTTTGGTATGACGCTCACGGCTGTCGATGTCAAATACCAGAAATCAGCCTATTACAGCGAAAACTTCTATGATGGCGACTATAATTCCGGTTTCTATGACTTGCAGAACTATTTCTCGACATCAGGCGGGGGATTGGCTTTCTCGATGGGAATAATAGCGCGCCTGCACGACAACCTGAGGTTGGGATTCTCGTTTTCAACGCCAACCATATACTGGTTGAAAGATTACCAAGACTCATCCATCGGTTATGACGTGGATGTCGATGTTGATGTCGTAGACGAAACAACAGGAGCAACAACTACAGTTACAGCAGTTGAGACAGGAGTAACATACCCATACGATGCCTACGAGCGAGCAACAGCATACGAATACAGTTATCGTGTGCGCACACCGTGGAAAATAAATGCCAGCATCGGGGCAACGCTCCTCAACAGGTTGGCAATTGGGGCTGAGTATGAGTACCAAGATGCTGCCAAGACACGCATAATGTATGAAGACGGATTCTCAATTGATGCGCTGAATTATGGATACTACGATTCAACGGTAGCTGGCATCGCGCAATCATTCGACAAACAGCACACCGTCAAGGTAGGTGGAGAGTTCAGAGTAACGCCGCAGTTCTTCGTAAGGGCAGGATTCAACTATGCAACCTCGTTCATGAAAGAAACCTCGGACATCGCGTCATTCAAGTTCATGGAATCGGAATCAGCACGCACCGACACCGAATACGAGAACGTCTGCGACCGCTGGGCACTCACGGCAGGATTAGGATACAACAAAAACTTTTTCTACTTAGACCTAGCATATAAATTCAGTAAATACAACTCGGATTTCTACGCATACGACAACCTCGACCTGCTGCCATTGACACTGAGCAACAAGAGGCATCAACTGCTACTGACTTTCGGTCTCAGGTTCTGAAACATCCGGTAAGGACAGATGCCACGAAATGACTGACGACGAGTTCCTTACATTGAAAGCCAAGGGAGAAGCCGTCTACACCGAGAAGCGCAGCCGTTTCATCGGAGTGGCAATGCCTGTGGCAAGCATCGATGAGGTGAAGGAAATCATAGCACAATACCAGAAGGAATACTATGATGCCCGGCACATCTGCTATGCCTACATGCTTGGAGCAGAACGCAAAACGTTCAGGGCAAACGATAACGGAGAACCCTCAGGAACAGCAGGGAAACCTATCCTCGGGCAAATAAATTCAGCCGGGTTGACCGATACGCTCGTCATCGTGGTCCGCTACTTCGGAGGAATAAAGCTCGGCACTTCCGGGCTCGCGCTTGCCTACAAGCAGGCGGCGGCAATGGCAATAGAGGCAGGTGGCACAGTAGCCAAAACCGTCGATGCCGAAGTGTCATTCAACTTCGAATACCCGCACCTGAACGATGTCATGCGAATAGTCAAGGAGGAATCTCCAACAATCACCGAACAACAATTCGACTTGCATTGCAAGATGACGCTAAGCATCAGGAAATCAAAGCTCCCAGCACTCATAGAAAAGCTGTCGAAAGTGCAGACGCTCTGCATCAACCCCGATGCCCCTCCCCGGTGAAAGCGAAGCAAAAGGGAACCAATGCTATATATCAACCTAAGAAACTTCAAAAACGATATGTACATGACACGAAAAAAGACCTTTGCCCTCGCCACTATATTGCTCCTGGTGCTATTGCCGGTAGCAGGAAGCCACGCAGCCGTAACCGACACGCTCGAAGTATGGAGCAACGCAATGAAGAAAAACATCCAAGTAATTGTGATTCTTCCAGATATAACGCAGCCGTTTCCCGCCGTGTATTTGCTCCACGGGTACGGAGGAGATGCCCTCACGTGGCTATCTGTCACCAAACCTGACCTGCCAATGCTGGCCGACAGCCTGCAAGTCGCCTTCATCTGCCCGGACGGGCGCAACAGCTGGTATTTTGACAGCCCCGCCGACCCCTCATCACGGTATGAGACCTTCGTAACCCAAGAACTGATTGAGTATGTCGATTCGGCATACAACACCATAGCGCACCGCAGCGGAAGAGCAATAAGCGGCTACAGCATGGGAGGCCATGGGGCATTGTGGTGCGCCATACGGCACCAAGACACCTATTGCGCTGCCGCCAGCCTTAGCGGGTGCGTTGACCTGACAGGCTATCCAAACAATTGGGAAATAAGCAAAGTGCTTGGCAGTTACGATGAAAATGAAAGGCTCTGGCGCGAATCGTCACCAATAAACCTCATCCAAGACATCGGAGACCAACTGAAAATATCGCTCGACTGCGGCACAGAGGACTTCTTCAGCAACGACAACCTGCGGTTCCATAACATGCTCGATGCAGCTGGAATAGAACACTGCTACTATGCCACGCCAGGAGAACACACGCACGACTATTGGAACAAGGCGCTCGACAGGGCGTTAGCCTTCATTGCAGAGGCATTCGCGGCCAACCTCGGCGATTGACGGGAACAAGTAGCACCGAGGCACCGGCTTATTCATCGGAAGAGGTATCTTCCTCTTCCTCCTCGTCAGAGGGCAACCCGTTGACAACCACGTCTAAAGCCGCGCTGAGCAGCAACTCTTCGGGGTCGCCGATCTCCTTGTATTCACCGATTTCGTTGCTCCTCTCTGCCACGTACAAGTCGGGAACAATCGACGAGAAGCAATCAATGTCGTCATCTTCTGTCTCGTAGCCCGCAACGACAGGGTAAATGACATATTGCGTGTACGACGGGCATACGAAGCCTTCGAGGATAACGTTCCCGTTGGCGGTCTGTTGCCCTATCGCCGTGATGTCAATGTGCGCGCTCAAGCCGTGCAGCAGCGATTCATTCACCCCGGAAGTCCCTTGGTCGACGATGGCAAAAATACGCTCCATGCCCAAATGTGTTTGTTGGCCGGTGAAAGTAATCACGCTGTCGCGCGCGGTCTGGTTCTCGTTGTGCGACTTGACAAGGAACGTACTGCCTTCCAACTCGTTGCCCGCTATGGCCGATGCAAGGTTGGTGATGAACGAAATGCCGTTCGACCCGCAATAGCGCAGGTCAAGAATCAGCTCGTCGCACCCCGATGCCCTGGCGATGGCCTCCTGCAACCCCTCATCACTGTCATAGACCTCGGGGCAGGGGGCAAGCTTCATGTAAGCGATGGCCAATCCCTCATGGTTGAATATAGTGTCGAAAGCTATAGGCGAAACGTTGATGAAATCGGCAGAACCGACCTCGATAGTCCCCGTTTCCGTCCACGAGTAGCTGTCCTCCTCTTCGTCATAAACGCATTCTGCAAGCGTGTAGGTGACTTCTCCGCCGGTGCTGAGCTGCTCCAACGTCGTTTCGCTGAGGATAGCCCCGTTCACGCCAGTGATCCAGTCGCCACGCTTGAGCCCGGCACGCCCGGCGGGTGAATCCTCGTAAACGAACAACACCCTCGCCACCAAGTCCCGGCCGCTGATGGTCTGGTAATAATACTCGAAACCGTAGCCGAGGGTAGTCTCCTCCAAACGCGCCGTGTTGCCATCGGTGTCGATGAAAGAGAAGCCGTCGCTGCTCGAAATCATGTCCTCGAAGTAATAGTAAGGCTCCGAGAGGGTGGTCGAAGGCTCGCTGAGCGCGTCAAGCCAAAGGTAATGCTCGTTGAGAGTGGCCGAAATCCACTCGTTCGTTTCAGTCCTGTACTTGTATTCCTCACGGCGGTCCTGCCAGCAAGATGCAAGAAAGAGCAACGCCAGCGGCAGAACCATCAGGCCACGTACGTTCATTGTTATAGGTTTTTCTACAGGCAAATATAATCATATCCGTCAACAGTCGCGCCCCGCAGCGGGCATTTCAACGAAATACCGGGAAGCATGCACGCCAAAACATAGATGAATACGGTGCAAAGCGTTAAGGCACAGAAGGAAAACCCTTCCTCCGCAGCACGGAAAGTTCCCTGGCATTGCATAAAATGCACCGCTGCATCGCACAAAAAGTTTCCCAGGGCAGGGAGAAATCTTTATTTTTAACCTAAAAATAAAGATTTCATGCTATCCAAGAAAAGATTGCATCGTATCCTGGGAAACTTTCCCTCCCGCCCGGCCATAAAAAAGCCGGGATTTGTTTTTGATGTTTGGCACAATTTACAGTGCCTTTGCGGTGTACTATAAACTATTACACATGAACGTGATTTGCGACGCTCCCCACGCTTTTTCTGGCTCCGGCGGCCTTTTCCCGGATCGGGTTGCACCTAGTGGCGGGCCGTGTGGCGTGTTTCGCTCTGTTTTGCAGTAAAAATGTTTTGATTTGCATTAAAATCGTATATTTGCGAGTATAAAGTGTTTAACAAAAAAATGAGACATAGTATGAAAAAACTGTTTACCTGCGCTTTTG
>CAZWPW010000057.1:0-9869 GCA_964635525.1 uncultured Bacteroidaceae bacterium | reverse complement strand
TTGAAAAATTGGATAACGGACAATGCGTATCTAATATTAAGGAGTTGCAAAAAGGTGATTTGTTTGAAGTTGTTCAATACTGGAAAGAAAAATAGTGTTGCTATCAAATAGTGGAAAGGGAATGACAGGAAAAAGGCCTGAAGCCTGACAATATGTAAAGTAAAACCAACGAGTTGCTTAGCTGAGAACTTAACAAAAGTTAAATCTGCCCGGTTTTCGGAAACATACAACCCAAAGCGCGAAAACATAGTATGCAAGCCGGCAAAACATACAACCCAAGCCGCCCTTGGGTTGTATATCTTTTTGTCAAAAGCGCCGGCCTCGGCAACAACAATTCCCGGGCGTTTTGCCGGGAGTCCGCCGCAAGGCAGAGGCATTTGCAGAAGTATCCCGTTTGTATGCAGGATGTGTTTTCCCCTTTAAACTAAAATCATATATTTGCGCATTAAAGGCAAATAAATTTTGATAGCAATGGCAAAAGAAAAAGAGAGCAGCCGCGTTTCATTGGCCGAGAACGCTTTCAGGGAGTTGAAAGAAGGCGAGGTGTACATCCCCGTGATGAAACACACGCAGAAGTACCCCGAGGTCAACCTTTGGTCGGTTTCATGGGGAATTGTCATGGCCGTGTTGTTTTCGGCAGCCACGGCTTTCCTCGGGTTGAAGGTGGGGCAGGTATTCGAGGCAGCCATACCTATAGCGATAATCGCCGTAGGCGTCTCCGGGGCGGCCAAGCGCAAGAGCTCGTTAGGCGAGAACGTCATCATACAATCAATAGGCGCATGTTCGGGCGTCATAGTGGCTGGCGCCATCTTCACCCTGCCGGCTCTTTACATTTTGGAGGCCAAGTATCCCGATGTATCGGTTAACTTTTTGCAAGTCTTTGCCAGCTCACTGCTGGGTGGCATGCTCGGGATATTCTTCTTAGTGCCTTTCCGCAAGTATTTCGTTTCTGACATGCATGGCAAGTTCCCATTCCCCGAGGCCACGGCGACCACGCAAGTCCTCGTTTCTGGAGAGCAAGGCGGCGGCAGCGCCCGCACGTTGCTCAGGGCAGGGCTTGTAGGCGGCCTTTATGATTTCATTGTTTCGACCTTTGGCTGGTGGAGCGAGAATTTCACCACCCGTTTTTTCCACTATGGCGAAGTAATTGCCGACAAGGCTAAATTGGTTTTCAAGCTGAACACCGGGGCAGCCTTGCTTGGGTTAGGATATATCGTCGGGCTGAAGTATGCGTTGATAATCACCATCGGCTCGGTTTTCGTCTGGTGGGTTATCGTGCCGTTGATAGCCTTGGTATGGGGCAATGACGTGCTTAACATGTGGAATCCCTCTATTACGGCCGTCGTTTCGTCGATGTCGCCAGAAGATATCTTCAACAACTATGCAAAGAGCATAGGCATAGGAGGCATTGCAATGGCCGGCATCATTGGCATCGTCAAATCGTGGGGGATAATAAAAAATGCCGTCGGGCTTGCAGCGAAAGAGTTCAAGGGCAAATCAAGCTCCGCCGCCGAAGTGCAGCGCACGCAGAAAGACCTGCCGATGAAGATAATCCTCGCCGGCTCGATAGTGACAATTGTTGTGACTATGCTATTCTTGTACTTTGGAGTAATGGACGGCAACCTGTTCCATACCATAGTCGCCGTTCTGTTGATTGCGGTTATTTCGTTCCTCTTCACTACCGTTGCCGCCAACGCCATAGCCATAGTGGGTACGAACCCCGTGTCGGGCATGACGCTCATGACACTCATCCTCACTTCAGTCGTTATGGTTGCCATAGGATTGAAAGGCACGGGCGGAATGGTCGCAGCACTGATTATGGGCGGCGTAGTGTGCACGGCTCTCGCCATGGCGGGCGGCTTTGTCACCGATTTGAAGATAGGCTATTGGTTAGGGTCGACTCCGCAGAAACAACAGACCTGGAAATTCGTCGGCACATTCGTATCGGCCGCCACGGTTGCCGGGGTGATGATATTGCTCAATGACATCTACGGCTTCGTGGCTTCCCCCGAAACGCCTAATCCGCTTGCCGCGCCGCAGGCCAACGCCATGGCCGCAGTCATCGAACCCTTGATGAGCGGCACTCAAGCTCCGTGGTTGCTCTATGGCATAGGTGCAGTGCTTGCCATAGTGCTGACGGTGGCAGGCGTGCCGGCCTTGCCCTTCGCCCTTGGAATGTTCATCCCCTTGGAGTTGAACCTGCCTCTGCTTTGCGGTGGGCTTGTCGAATGGTATGTCTCTTCAAGGAAGAAAGACGCAAAGGAAAATCAACGCCGCAAGGAAAAGGGAACGCTCGTGGCATCTGGCTTCATCGCCGGAGGAGCATTGATGGGAGTAGTCAGCGCATTGCTCAGGTTCTTCGACATCAACTTGTTCTGCACGCAATGGAGCGAGGGCGCCTTTGCCGTGGTGCTGTCGCTGCTGGTATACATCTTGCTGGTGATATATTTCATAAGGCTCTCCTTCTCAAAGGACAAGCAATGACAAACTGAATACAAACGCAAACAGATACAATATGTTGGGAAAAAGATGTGAAAGAGCAGTCATCATGCTCGCCGCCATTGCCATGTTCCCGGCGGGGATGGTAGCGCAGCTGCAAGAGAACAGATACGCCGAAATAACAAATCCCGACCTGACCTCGATTAACAGGCAGGACCCGAGGGCGACGTTCACCTCATATATCTCTGAGGAACATGCCTTGCAGAACAACAGGCAGGACGGGACGTTCCGCATGCTCCTCAACGGCAAATGGCAGTTCAACTACGTCGATAGCTTTTCGACGCGCCCCATGTCGTTCGAAAGCTCCGGATTGCGCAAGCACAAGTGGCACGACATAACCGTCCCGGGCAATTGGGAAAGGCAAGGCTTTGGCATCCCGATATATGTAAACATACCCTACGAGTTCATCTCGCCAGGATATCCAGGCTATTGGGAAAAACCTAACCCGCCGTACGTCCCGGAAGAGTGGAACCCGACGGGGACTTACCGTCGGACGTTCAACTTGCCATCCGACTGGACAGGAAAGGACATTTACCTGAGCGCCGACGGAGTAAGGGGCGCAGCTTATTACTACGTAAATGGCACCTTTGCAGGGATGAACAAAGATGCCAAAACACCTGCGCGCTTTGACGTGACCGGCTTGGTCAAGGAGGGCAAGAACGAGATATGCATACAGGTGCACCGCTTCTCGGATGCTAATTACCTCGAGTGCCAAGACTTCTGGCGCATCTCAGGCATTGAACGGGACATCTATCTCTATGCCCAGCCAAAGGTGCATATCAAGGACTTCTGGGCCAAGGCTGGATTGACGAACGGTTATAAGGACGGGACGTTCTCGTTGTCAGTCATGATTGATGAACCATCGCATTTGCAAGTCGCCTACAAGCTGTTGGATGCCGAGGGCAAGACAACGCTGTGTTCAGGCAAAACGCCATTGGCAGGCAATGACAATGCCGAGTTCGAAGAGCAAGTTATCCCGCAAGTCAAGCCTTGGACGGCAGAAACGCCTGACCTGTACACGTTGCTCATATCACTTGTCGACGATGCGGGAAACGTCATTGAATCGACAAGCTGCAAAGTAGGCTTCAGGGATGTAAGGGTAGAGGACAAGCAACTAAAAGTCAATGGCAAGCCTATCTATGTCAAAGGAGTCAACTTGCACGAGCATGATGAATACACCGGGCATTACATCACGGAAGAACTCATCATGAAAGACCTCGAGCTGATGAAGAAATACAACATCAACGCCATAAGGACTTCGCACTACCCGCAGCCCGAGCGTTTTTATGAATTGTGCGACCAGTACGGCTTCTACGTAATAGACGAGGCAAACATAGAATCGCACGGCATGGGATACGGAAGGGAAAAAGGCGGAACATTAGGCAATGACCGCAGGTTTTACGATGCCCACCAATTCAGGATAGTGAACATGTTCGAACGCGACAAGAACCACCCATCGGTGATAATATGGTCGCTCGGCAACGAGGCAGGCAACGGGTGCAACATGTACGAGATTTACGACCTGCTCAAAGAGCAAGATGCAACGCGCCCGGTGCTCTACAGCTTGGCAGGGCTCGAGTGGAACGCCGACATCTATTGCCCGACCTACCACCCGGTAGAGCGTGTGCTGCAATATGCCAACAACCCTGACTATGACCGGCCAATGATAATGTGCGAGTACGCGCATGCCATGGGCAACAGCCTCGGCAATTTCAAGGATTATTGGGAAGTCATGGAGCAATATCCCACCCTTCAAGGCGGATGCGTATGGGATTGGGTTGACCAGGGGTTAGCCGAAGTTGACGAAAAAGGCAGGAAATATTGGGCATACGGAGGCGACTATGGACCAGTTGGAACACCCTCCGACGGCAATTTCTGCTGCAACGGGTTAGTCTTCCCCGACAGGACAATCAAGCCGCATACAATAGAGTTGGGGAAAGTCTACCAGAACATCAGGTTCGCAAACATCAACCTGGCCGACATGACTGTCGACATAAAGAACAACTTCACTTTCACCAACACGTCAGAATACGCCTTCTGCTATGTCCTGACCAACGACGGCAAGGAAGTGTCAAGGCACGCTTTCGAAGTATCCATTGCACCTGGCGAGACGGCACAAGTGAAGCTCGATGCAGTGCCGGACGACTTGGGAAGCGATACCGAGTGGTTCGTGGAACTCTATGCAACCGTCAAGAAAGAAACCCTGCTGTTGCCGGTCGGGCATGTCGTGGCAAGTGAACAATTTGCATTGAACAAGATGAACCTCAAGCAGGTTGTCAAGCCGCAAGCAACTTACGAGGATGCCGATGACAAACTCGTATTCAAAGGTGACAACCATGAAATAGTCTTCGACAAGTCAACGGGAATGATCGTTTCCTACACCTTGTCGGGAGTAGAACTGATTGACCAAGGCAATGGCTTCCGCCCGTTCTTCTGGAGAGCCCCGATAGACAACGAGTATGGGGCATATATCCCATCCAAGTCAGAAGGATGGAAAAACGTGAGTTATGCACCGCTGAAACTCGTGAGCTTCAATGCCGGAGTGTCGCGGGGATTCGTCAGGGAAGAAGATCCGCAAGGGCAGGAAGGAAACAGGAGAGGCATGGAAAAGAGAGTCTCGAATGTAGTCGTTGAGGCGGAATACGACCTCGAGGAAGTCAATTCTAAAAGCCGGGTGCGATACAAAATCTCCAACGACGGGTATATGACCGTCACATGCACGTTCACAGGCCATGAATCATCGTTGCCCATGATACCGCGCATAGGGCTGCGCATGAACATGACTGACGAGTTCAGCAACCTGGAATACTTCGGGCGCGGCCCGCACGAGAATTATGTCGACAGGAAGGCCTCGGCTTTTGTGGGCAATTATTCTTTCTCAACCGACGATATGCTCGTCGAATATGTCCGTCCGCAGGAGAACAGCCATAGGACTGATGTGCGGTGGTTCGCATTGACGAACAAAAAGGGATTGGGGCTGCTGTTCGTCTCGCACGACAAGTTTGAATTCAATGCATCATCCTATCCGTTAGAAACATTCGACAGCGGGTTGGACTTGTACAACAATGCCCCGGTAAGCGAAAATACCGACCACCGGCACATAAACGACGTGGAGAAAGGGGGAATGGTTGACATCATAATCGACGGGGCAATGACAGGAGTCGGAGGTGACAACAGCTGGGGTGCCCTGCCAATGGAAAAATACATGGTAAAGCCTGACACGACCTTGACGTATTCGTTCACGGTAATACCATTGGACAAAGAAAGCAACATAACTGAACTCTCGAAAACAATCTATTAAATACTATAGTTTATGAAAGCATTCGTGTTTCCAGGCCAAGGAGCGCAGTTCCCGGGAATGGGCAAGGCCTTCTATGAGAAGTCGGAAGAATTCAAATCATTGTTCGAAAGAGCAAATGAGGTGTTGGGATATAAAATCACCGACATAATGTTCAACGGAACCGACGAGGAACTGAAACAAACGAAAGTAACACAACCTGCAGTCTTCCTGCACTCGGTAATAGCTGCAAAATCAGTATTGGACACCGAGAAACCCGACATGGCCGCAGGGCATTCGCTCGGAGAATTCTCTGCTTTGGTTATTGCCGGGGCTTTGTCGTTCGACGATGGCCTGAAGCTGGTGCTGCAACGCGCATTAGCAATGCAGAAAGCATGCGAGGCGCAACCCTCCACCATGGCGGCGGTATTAGGACTGCCCGATGAGCAAGTCGAAGCAATTTGCAAAGAGATAACAGAAGAGGTATGCGTTGCAGCAAACTACAACTGCCCGGGGCAAGTAGTAATATCGGGTTCAGTGGCTGGAATAGAAAAAGCCTGTGAGATGATGAAAGCCGCAGGTGCCAAGCGGGCGCTGATGCTGAAAGTGGGAGGTGCATTCCACTCGCCATTGATGGAACCGGCAAAAAAAGAACTCGAAGAGGCGATAAACTCAGTGGAATTCAATAAACCCATCTGCCCCATATACCAAAACGTCAATGCAATGCCGCAAGTTGACCCGCAAGAGATAAAGAAAAACCTCATAGCACAGTTGACTTCTCCGGTAAGGTGGACGCAATCGGTAAAGAACATGGTTGCCGGCGGAGCAACTGATTTCCTCGAGTGCGGGCCAGGAAGCGTGCTCCAAGGCTTGATAAAGAAAATAGAACCTGCCGTAGGCGTTAGCGGAATATCCTGAACGATTAAGGATATTCCGGCACCTTGATGCAGCATGGCAACTATCCAAGGCAAGCAAGAAAGGAAGCAAAACTAAGCAAATGGCAACCAGCAAGTTCATAATATACCAAGTACTGCCGCGGCTGTTTGGAAACGATTGCGAGAACTGCGTCAAAAACGGGACATTGCAGGAGAACGGATGCGGGAAGTTCGATGATTTCACGCCGCTGGCATTGAAGAAAATAAAAGACAAGGGCTTTACCCACGTCTGGTACACTGGCATCATCGAGCATGCAACGAAAACCGAACACGGCAACTTGCCAGCAACGCATCCGGCTATAGTAAAGGGCATGGCTGGATCGCCATACGCCATAACTGATTATTATGACGTGGCGGCCGATCTGGCAACAGACTCCAAGCGAAGGATGCAAGAGTTCGAGAGCCTCGTGCAAAGGACGCATGACTGCGGGTTGAAGGTGATAATCGATTTCGTGCCTAACCACGTATCAAGGCAATACCGCTCTGATGTAAAACCGGCAGGAGTAAAGGATTTGGGAGAAGGCGATGACGTAACGAAATCATTCAGCCAGTACAACAACTTCTATTACATCCCCGGAGCGCGGCTTCAAGGCTCTTTTGACATGATAGCGGGGGCTGCTGCACCTTACGAGGAGATCCCTGCAAAAGTCACCGGCAACGATTGCTTCAACCAATACCCCTCGCACTGCGATTGGTTCGAGACCGTCAAGCTCAACTATGGGGTCGATTACATGAACGGCGGCACGCGCTATTTCAATCCCGTACCCGACACCTGGCACAAGATGCTCGATATCCTTGAATTTTGGGCAAGCAAGGGCATTGACGGGTTCAGGTGCGACATGGCGGAAATGGTGCCAGTCGAATTCTGGGCGTGGGCAATAAAGAAAATCAAGCAAAAGCATGAACAAATCATCTTCATTGCCGAAGTCTATGCTCCGTCGTTATACGAAGCCTACGCCAAACAAGGAGGGTTTGACTACCTCTATGACAAAGTAGGACTGTATGACACGCTGCGCGCGGTAGTCATGCAAACGCGCCCGGCCTCTGACATAACGCACGCATGGCAAAGCCTTGGGACATTGCATGGAAGGATGCTGAACTTCCTCGAAAACCATGACGAGCAACGGATCGCATCCGAATTCTTCGCAAAAGACCCATTCAAGGCAATACCGGCATTGGCCGTCAGTGCATTGATGAACGTAAACCCGTTCATGGCATACTTCGGGCAAGAATACGGCGAACAGGGAATGGACGAAGAAGGATACAGCGGCAGAGACGGGAAAACAACCATCTTCGACTATTGGTCATTGGACACAATAAGAAGGTGGAGGAACGGAGGAAAATACGACGGCAAGGCACTCACAAGGCGGGAGAGGGAATTATGCTCAACCTATGCGCACATATTGAAAATAGCACGGGCAGAGCAGGCCATCAGCCAAGGGAAGTTCTTCGACCTGACGTACGCGAACCTCGACAACACGGCCTACGATGCAGCCAAACTCTTCTCGTTCGTGCGAGGGACAGGCAACGAATTCATCTTCATCTCCGCCAATTTCTCAAGCGAAGGCCAAAACGCCGAAGTCAATTTGCCGCAACATCTGTTCGACTACTTCGGGATAAACCCAGCGGTAGTTGAAGCGACAGACTTGATTGCAAACAAGATACAGGTGATGCCATTCTCGCCTAAAGCTAAAATGAAAGTGAGTCTGGAACCGCACGGAACTAAGATATTGAAATTCAGGATAAGGAAATGAGCAGTTGGCCGGCCTGCCGCTGCCGCAAGGCAGAGGAAAGTCCGGGCAACACAGAGCGTCCCCCTTCTTAACAGGAAGTTGTCCGTGAGGGCAAGCAAGCGCAGAAGAAAATAACCGCCTGCCAAGCAGGTAAGGGTGAGAAGGTGAGGTAAGAGCTTACCAATCTTGTAGTGATGCAAGAGTTGTGCGCCCGGGGAGTTGCAAGACCAAGTAGACCAACGTCAAGGGTTGCTCGCCCGTGTTGGAGGGTAGGTTGCTAAAGCACGTTGGTGACAACGTGCTCAGATAAATGGCAGGCGCAATCAACGCGATTGTACAGAACCCGGCTTACAGGCCAACTGCTTTTTCGAAAAAAACAGCGCAGAATGATTGTTTTCCCCAATGCGAAAATAAACATAGGGCTTAACGTAGTCAGGAAAAGGCCCGACGGATACCATGACATCGAAACAGTGTTTTACCCCGTAAACATCTGCGATGCAATAGAATTCACCCCGACAGATAACGTTTTCACATTCAACTGCCGGCCAAACGTCACGACCAACGACAGCGACAACCTGATACTCAAGGCAATAAACATGCTTAGGCAGGAATACGCCATCCCTGGGCTCCATGCAGACGCCATAAAGCAAATACCCGCAGGAGCAGGCCTCGGAGGGGGATCGGCAGATGCGGCATTCACACTCAAAGCACTCAACACGCTCTTTAACCTCGGCATGACGGACGAAGAACTCGAAGCAAAAGCGGCAGCATTGGGAGCAGATTGCCCCTTCTTCATAAAAAACAGGCCGGTTCTCGCAACCGGGACAGGAAACATCTTCACCCCGGTAGAACTCCCATTGCACGGATATGCCATCGTCGTAGTGAACCCGGGACTGTTCGTCTCAACCAAAGAAGCCTTCTCAAGAACCCGGCCGAAACAACCCGCCACGCCATTGAAGGAAGCAATAACGATGCCCGTCGAAAACTGGAAAGACGTTATCGTCAACGACTTCGAGGAATGCGTCTTTGCCCTGCACCCGGAGGTGGGGCAGATTAAAAGCAAATTGTACGGCCTCGGCGCCCAATACGCATCAATGACGGGCACAGGCTCCTCCGTCTACGGATTGTTCAAGCGCATACCCCCGGCCCTGCACGAATCATTCCGAGGCTGCCGCGTCTGGACATCGCAGGCATGACCTCCGCGCCAACCATGCAGGAACTCGGCACGCGCACGCGCATTGCCGATAATCCCGCCGCAAACAAGAGGTTTGTCGCCTTGAAAGATTAACTTTGCAGCGGATTTCTTCGTCAAATGCCGCCCAGACCCCCATGGCAACATTATGAAGCTGTTCAAAGAACTCAAAAGCAAGAAGCATAAACGTTATCTCGGAGGCCTCGACTTCTTCAGGCACATCGGGCCAGGAC
>CAZWPW010000056.1:0-10066 GCA_964635525.1 uncultured Bacteroidaceae bacterium | reverse complement strand
TTAAGCACGTGGGGTGACCTTGACCATTGCATTGAATGGCTTTTGGGTCACCCCCTTTTTTAGCTTTTCTTATGCCTGTTCAATGTAATGAGATCTCTGCAAAAGTCCATTTTGCACCCAAATTACAAAATATCATATACTGATTATCAGCAACTAAGTTAGTTGATATCCTGCTATTGGAGTAGTTTTGCAGGGGTCTCGCTTAAGGTAGTCTCTAACAGATGATACAGCCTTTTTATGCTTGATCCCGGAGCAAGCATATTCGAGTTCATAAGCCGCCTGACGACTCCATCGTGGAGGTGCTCAAGAGGGGGAGGGAATATAAGACAATTCTAAAAAAGAATTGAATAGTAAGTTTAACAAAAAAAATTATGATATTTCAAAAATTTATTATTTGTTTGTAAAACGGAAAAGACGGGAATGCCAAAAAATGAATTGCTTGAATATTATCATATTACTATCCAAGATGCAATTTTGCCGCCATATCCGGCCCACAGGCTTGTGTCTGGTTATAGGTTGTCCGCATTTGAGCATTTCAGGACACTCCGGATGAGAATGCAAAAGAAGCAATGAAATATAAATCCAAACAAACATTAGATAAAGGTATGAAAGGAAAACTACAAACCAGAGGACTGTCTGTAATCCCGTCAGCAAAATTGGGTTTCGGCATCCTTTTTTCATTTCTCTCCCTTTCGCTGTTGCCCGTTCCTTCTTTTGCTGCGGATGGGTACGGGCCTGCCGTGGCATCTGTCATGCAGGACGGCAGGGTGACGGTTACAGGACGTGTTGTTGACACCAATGGCATTCCCGTCATAGGCGCAAACATCAGCGAGGTAGGCACGACGAACGGCACTATCACCGACGTTGATGGTTATTTCAGCTTGGCAGTATCCCAGGGTGCAAGCCTGTCGTTCTCTTATGTGGGTTACGTCAACCAGACACTCGTGGCAAAGGACGGGATGAATGTCGTCATGTCAGAGGATTCGGAATTGCTTGGCGAAGTGGTGGTAACGGCACTTGGCATAGAGAAGAAAGAGTCGTCATTGACTTACGCAACGCAGAAAGTTGACGGCAGCGAGTTGACAAGAGCCAAGGACGCCAATTTCATCAACGCCCTGCAAGGCAAAACAGCCGGTTTGATTATCACTCCGAATGCCACCGGAGCAGGAGGCTCATCGAAAATCATACTTAGGGGAAACAAGTCGATATTGGGCAACAACCAAGCCTTGATAGTCATTGACGGCGTGCCTATGGTAGACTCGCAGCGCGGCACTCAAATCGGCGATGCACTCCTCTATGGCGGCAACACGACGGACAGCGGTGACCCGTTGTCGAACTTGAATCCCGATGACATCGAGTCAATAACAGTGCTTAAAGGGTCAAATGCCGCAGCCCTCTATGGTAGTGATGCCGGCAATGGCGTGTTGGTAATCACCACTAAAAAAGGACAGGAGGGGAAGTTGAACGTCACGGTTTCAAGCAGCACGTTGTTTGAGAAGCCGCTTGTCCTTCCGGAGTTGCAGAATGACTATGGAGGGTCAGTGGAATATTATGAAGACACATCGCTTAACCCTAATTCAGCTACGCGCAAGCGCCGTTTGACGCTTATGTCGTGGGGTCCGAAGATAGGCAACCTGTCGCAGACCACTCTTGATGAAATTCCATACGCAAGGAATTATGCTGTCGACAACATCGGCGATTTCTTCCAAACAGGGACAAACTTCAACAATTCGGTGTCGGTGTCGGGAGGTAACAAAACGGCCCAGTCATATTTTTCATACGGCAACACGACGTCGAACGGAATCATCCCAGGTAACAAGTTCCTGCGCCATAACCTCACGTTCCGCGAGACGTTGAACTTCTTTGACGACCATTTGGAAATATCGGCAAGCGGAAGTTACATCAACCAAAAGGTAAACAACCGCCCGGGGTCAGGAGAGTATGCCAACCCACTCTACAGCCTCTACCTGATGCCGAGGAATGCCGACATAAACTATTTCCGCGAGAACTATGAAACAACGGGAACGCTGTATTACCATAATTTATATGACAACGAAACCACTTATCGCTCGACAGGGACAGAAGGACCCATACAGATTTGGCCATGGTCGGCAAGCGACAACCAGAACAACCCATATTGGTACCAGTACCGCCTGTTGAAGGAGCAGATTGTCGAGCGCATCTTCGGCATGGTTGCAGCGAAAGTGAGGATAATCCCCCAATTGAGCGTTGACATGCGTTTCCGCGCTGACCGTTCAACTAACTCGAACGAGGAAAAGACATACGACGGAACCAAGTCGACAATAGTAAACAATTCAATATATTCGGTCTACGACTCACGTGACGACCAGATATATGCAGACTTCCTGATCAACTATGCCGACAAATTCGGGGACTTCGATGTTACTGCCAACTTCGGCGGCTCGACATGGAAGGAAGATTATTACACTATGGGCTTCAGCTATTGGATGGCCGACTCGACGCATACGCCCAACGTGTTCTCGCCAAGCAACATCAACACCACTAACAGCGGCGCCGGGATGACTGTTGAGGAAAGCGTTGACCAGAACTGGAAGAACTCAATATTCGGAACAGCGTCGGTAGGCTATAAAGACATGGCCTACATAGACGGTTCGTTCCGTACCGACTGGGCGCGCGCATTCTCGCAGTTCAACCAGATAAACATACTCAACAGCAAGTATTACACCTATTATGCCATTGGCGGAAACATGTTTGTCGACAAGGTCTTTGGCATCAACAAGGACTGGTTGCACTCGCTTAAGCTGCGTGTCTCCTATTCAGATGTCGGCATACCAATACCGAATACCTTCTTTAACATGGTAGGAATCAACTATGCTAACGGTTCGTTGACGGCCAGCCAGTACAGGGCGTTCAAGAGCGCAGAGCCTGAACGTAACCGCTCGACCGAGGTGGGCTTCGATTTGGGGTTGTTCGAACGAGCATTAGATGTGGAATTCACCTTCTACAACAACCTCTCGCTTAACCAATGGCTGCCAACCGATGCTGCAACGGGAGGCTCGCTTCCCGAGATGGCGGGCAAGATAAGGAACCGAGGCCTTGAAACCACTGTGACCTACACCCTTTCGCCAAACAGGAACTTCAATTGGAGGAGCACTGTCAACTATTCGTTCAACGAGAACAAGATATTGCAATTGTTCGAGAACCAAGACGTATACACTACAACCCCAGTATATCAAGGAGGCCTGCAGCTCAAGTATGAGGTAGGCAAGCCCGTTGGCGAACTCTACGGCAAGACCTTTGAGTACGAAGACGATGGCGTGACCATCAAGGTTGACCGTGCCGGTGCACCTAAGATAACCACTGACTATTCGTGCTATTTGGGAAATGCTAATGCCAAGCACAACCTAAGTTGGGGCAACAACTTCAACTTCATGAACTTCAATCTATACTTCCTCATTGACGGAAAGATTGGCGGTACTGTTCTTTCCTACACTGAGGCGCGTCTCGACTATTATGGAGTGTCAAAGCGTTCGGGTGATGCCCGCAACAGCGGAGTGATATATTACCAGACGAGCTACGCGGGCGACGAGATTATCGTCACTCCTGTTGCCGGTGTCATCATGCCTGATGGGAACATCGCTCCAGCCGAGGGCTATTTCCAAGCTATTGGAGGCGGTGAACCATGCTTGAGCGAGTATGCTTACAGCGCGACTAACTTCAGGTTGCGCGAGTTGTCGTTCGGATACACTTTCCGTTCCATTTTTGGCGAGGGAAAGGACTTGAGCATTTCAGCCGTGGCGAGAAACTTGTTCTTCCTGTATAAGAAAGCGCCGGTTGACCCTGACATCTCAGTTTCCACCTCAAACGGATATGCAGGCTTGGATGCCTTTTCTACTCCCACGACCCGCAGCTTCGGCGTGAACATCCAAGCGACATTCTAAAAAGAAACAAGTAAAGGTAAACAATATGAATACAAAGAAATCAAAAGTAACATTGTTGTTTGTGGCAGCGTCATTGTTGCTTGCCTCATGCTATGATGACATGTTGACTTTCAACGAGGAAAATGTTGCTACCGGTACAGGCGACGGGACTTATGCAACGCAGCTCTCGTCAGGCTCCGAAATCTCGGGCTATTTGATTACTGCCGAGGGATATGTTGTTGACAACCGCGAGCACAAGTACCAGTACCAGCATTCGTTGCACGTGCAGGATTTTGCCGGCTACATGTCAGTGCCGCACAATTTCAGCGGCAGGATAGCCTCCTCTTTCGCCTTCAATGACGACTTTGCAAGTGGGCCATACGCCAATTTCGAGTGGGTTGCCCAGCAAGTCGTTCCAGTCATCAACACGCAGGAGATTTTGCCCGAGTACGGTCCTCTCTATGCAATGGCTAAGTTGATGTTTGTGCAATGCGCCTACGACGTGGCAGTAGTCCATGGGCCTGTTCCTTTCGACGACTACTTGGCATTGAAAGAAACGCATCCATTGGACTACGAAAAGCAAAGCGAGGTGTTCGTCAAGATGCTTGCAATGATTGACGATGCAATATCCGACATCGACGGATACACGTCAAACAGCGAAGTAGACGCCTTAGTCGTGGCAACCGACGAAGCGACAAAGAAAACCGATGCCACGTCAATAATACAAGAGTGGAGGAAGTATGCCAACTCAATGAAGCTTCGCATAGCGATGACGTGCAAGAAGGTAGACGGATTCACATACGACGGAAAGACGATGCAAACCGTGGCCGAAGAAGCCGTAAGCAGCGGAGTGTTCGAGTATGGCGACTTTGGAATGGGACTGCTTTGCGGGACGGACCAGGAGTGGGGAGTGCATCCTCTGTATAAAATCGCTAACAACTGGGTGGATTCCCGCTTGAATGCGTCATACCATAACATACTGTTGCGCACTGGCAATGACAAGCTGCTTGAATATTTCTTTGTACAAAACACTGGCGACTTGTACAGCAACCGCAACAAACTTGTGGCAAGCAGCGGCACACAGTTCATGAGCATGAGGTCGGGGGTTTACCTGCGTGACCAGTCATACGACCAAGACTACATCCTTTATTCAGAGTTCACGAATTACATGCAGGGCGAGCCTCTCTATTGGATGAAGGCAGAAGAGGTGATGTTCCTGCGTGCTGAAGGTGCACTCTACGGCTGGAGCATGGGAGGAACAGCACAAGAATTCTACGAGCAAGGCATACGCCAGTTCCTTGCAGGCAGCGGAGAAGCTACCGGTCATGGCTACAGCAGTTCGGAAGTCGACAGCTATTTGAGCAACAGAGGGGCGGGAGCCAGCGATTTGGACAATTCCGACTACTATTACATAGACTATTACGACTCTGACAACAACCTGACGGAATGGGATGGGATGTACCTCTTGAACAACGGGTTCAGTTCAGTTGACACTAACCCCTATTCATCAGGCTTGATGCCCGACGGGTCCACGCGAAGTGAGGAGGAAGTCCAGCTCGAAAAGATAATAACCCAGAAATGGATTGCAATGTTCCCCATGTCGAACATTGCTTGGACAGACATCCGCCGCACAGGTTACCCCCGCTTGGTACCACCGGTAACGGGAGCATACCTTGATGCTGACGGGTCAATAGACGAAGACACATACGTGCGCCGTTTGCCATACTCAACGAACTCCAATGATGCCGTGGCAAGCGAGATACTGACATCGGCTGTCCCAGTGCTCGAAGAGGAGACAACAGGAACGGCAACGGGAAACAAACAAGGCGTTTACTTGTGGTGGGATGTCCTTGGCAAAGGCAATTTTGATTGAAGCTAATACAAAAAGGTATTATATAGTTAAAGGTATTATTATGAGAGTCAAGTATTTGTTATTTATCGCAACATTCTTTGCTGCAGCAGGGATGTTCGCGCAAGGAATCCCGACTCATTCGATGTACGTGGATTACGGATTGAACGAAGACACACCCTCGTCAGGAGTGTCAAAAGACTATGCGGCCTTGTTGGAAGCATGGGAACCCGGACAGCCTTTAGCTGTCAGCACTGATGGATATTGGGATGACAACTTCTTCATCTCACGCGTAAGGAAAAAAGACCGTTTTTTCAACACTAACAGCCAGGCTCAAGCGTCATTGACTGACGACACCGACAAGAGGTTCTGCTGGTGGAGTCCAATAGGTGAAATGACGAAATCGTGGGGGCCGCTGCCGCGCTACAATTTCGAAGCCGACAACTTTGGAATGTGGCAGTACCTCGACAGCCATGGCAACTGGTCGAACTCGTGGTTCAGAGTGCCTGGAGCCATGCTTGACGTGGCACACAAAAACGGAGTGTCGGTAGGATGCCTATATTTCATTGACTGGGCAGTTTCTGTGACAGAAAGCTCAGATGCCGGCGAGCCTTTGGCAGGCCTTTGTGAAAAAGACGACAATGGCGATTTCCTATATGCCAAGAAGCTTGTGCAAATGATGAAGTATTACGGCATTGACGGGTTGGGAATCAACCCCGAAGGCTATTGGTCCTCAACGCTCAACACCAACTTCTCTGATTTCTTGGCTGAATGCCACCGCATTGGCCGTGAAGAAGAAAACTGGCAGTTTGAAGTATATTGGTACGGTTATGTCACTAACAGCGGCAGTTTGAGCGACGGCAGCTCGACGTTGACAAGCAGTCACACCGATTGGTTCACGAAGAACGGCGAGAACGTAACCGACATGTACATGCTCAACTACAACTGGACAGGATCAACGTTGTCGACATCCGAGAGCGTGGCAAGCGCATTCACCAACTCCTACACCGGTGAAACTCGTGAGCGCGACGTCTATGCCGGATTCGACCAGCAGGGGCGAGGCTATGGACGGACTTATTGGGCGTCTTTGGCTAACTCGCCAATAGGCATCGTGGTATGGGGTGCGCATGACCGCAACCAGCTGCATATCAGCTCCACTGACAACGGCTCGTCGGACTTGGCCATACAAACGACATACGCCATGAAACAGGAGTTGTTATTCACTGGTGGCACGCGCAATGTATTGAATCCGCCTGAGCTTAATTCCGGGACTGTTACGACTTCGATTAGCGATTTGCAGACGTTCCATGGTTATTCACGTTACGTGATAGCAAACAGCACATTGACGGAGTTGCCTTTCGTTACCCGCTTCAACTTGGGCAATGGCCAGATGTTCAACAACGAGGGTGTGACAACCTTCGACCACAAGTGGTACAACATTGGAATGCAGGACTACCTGCCGACATGGCGCTGGTGGATTGAGGACGGAAACGGCAATGTCCCAACTGACGCTATAGAGTGCGACTTCACTTTCGAAGATGCATGGTTCGGCGGTTCGTGCCTGCGCGTTCACGGGGCTACGACGAAGAGTGACGTGCATTTGTTCAAGACGCAGTTCGAGATGAACAGCAATTGCAAAGTCTCAGTAACCTACAAGCTCGAAAACGGCACCGAACCCAAGATGAAAGTCATAGCATCAAAAGTGGGTTCAGAAAGCACTTTTGCCGAAGTTTCGCTCCCAGCAGCTTCAAGCACCGGAACGTGGACAACATATGAGTTTGATGCCTCAGAACTTGGAATGGACAGCGGCACGATGGCAGTCCTTGGCATACGCGTCGAGGATACAGACGACAACTACTCACTCTTGCTTGGCGAGATGTCGGTCATCGATTCGTCAGTCACATATACTACGGTAACCCCGGAAATCCAATATGCTGAGCTGATGAGCCTCAAGTACAACGGTGTTGATGGCAAAGTAATCTTCAACATGCCGTTCAGCGGCTCGAGGCCAACTGAATACGACGGTTGCCCGGTCTACAACGACGAAGTAGGCGCATGGTACTACGAAATCTATCTTGGCCAAGACGGGTGCGACCCGGTTCTTGTGACAACCACAACCTCATGGGCGGCATATTTCGTTGAAGTGCCGGCGCTCGACACCTCTAACAATAATTTCCAGATTGGCGTGCGCGCCGTAGCACCTGACGGCAAGAGCGGCAGCGACATAGTTTGGTCAGATTACTTGACACAGGAACTGACGATTGTCGATGACATATCCATCGACAAGCCTGTCATCAAGCCAAACGAGGAGTTTACGTTGAGTTTTGACGATCCTAACCATGCAGCAGACAGGATGAGGATAGTCTATTCGTCTACCGACGAAACAGTGGTTGACGTGACAGCAGTTTCAGTGACTACCTCGTTAGTTGATTTGGGTCCATACGATGTTATTGTTGGCGATGGCGAAAACGAGTCACGCATACGCGGCTTCTTCCAAATCACACCAGAGGAGACAGGACGCATGCCACAAGTCCTTTCAATCGACTCTGACACGCGCTCAATAAAAACTGGCGAGTCAGTGTACTACACGGTTGAGGTCAATAAAGGGGAAGGCTCTGTTTCGCAAGCCTTGTTCATCAACGACCCGCAGTGCTTGTACATACCAGCATCAATTTCGTCGAACACAACGCAATGTACCTACGCAATGTGGTTCAAGGTAGATACCGAGTTCCAGCACGCGTCGTTAGGGACAAACCTGATACACAAGTATGACATAAACGGGCAGACACTGCATGGCATGACATGGACTGAGGACGAGTGGGGAGAATGCTGGATTTCAATCCGCACTGAGGACTACAGCGACTACGAAAATGCGGACGGAGAGATTTCGGCATCGTTCTTCGCGCCCGTAGCAGGAGCAAGCAACTACGAACACAACAACGACGTTGATGTGATAACTGAAGGCTATTCACTCACGCCCGACGTTTGGACGCACATCGCAGTTGTACGCAACTCAGGTACTGTCACAATCTTCCTCAATGGCCTGCAAGCTGTCACAGGCAACATCAAGTCAATAGCACAAAACCAGAGCAGCACGATTTATACCTATGCACAATACTGCGACCTGTTCATAGGCGGCTCAATGCTTAACCTTGCCGGTCTTGTAGGGTATGTCGATGAGGTTCAGGTTTGGGACAAGGCCTTGACTCAAAGCGAGGTCAGCGAAGCGATGGAGGGTTACTCCGTGGCTCCGGACGGGTTGGTAGGATACTTCGACTTTGAAGAAGTCTACACAGACAACGATGGCTACCAGTACTTCCCCAACCTCGGAACAAACTCGTCAGTGGCAGGAGCTTACTTGGTGGAGATTACCACAGATGATGATGTCGCCAGCGTTGATTACAAGACCCCGTCGATGACCACGGGCGTGCCGTCAATCGAAGGCGTCATGCCGATAACTTTCCAAGGCGCAACGTGGACGCTCGAAGGAGCCACAAGTGTCAGCCAAGGCGACTTGTCGGCACAGGCAACCTATGGAACGGCAGGAACATTCCCAGTAAGCGTGACAGTCACGAACACATGGGGCTCGACAACGGAAACCATTGAGGAATACTTGAGCGTAGACGTGGGTCTGGATGATGCCGGAGAGGTGATAGAAGACTTCACTATCTACCCCAACCCGTTCGTAGACCAAGCGACAATCTTGTTCACAAAGAGCGGAAACTACATCGTCAACATATATGACATGCAGGGACGCAAAGTAACCGATAGGGTTTGCACGGTTGAAGACCATGAGGCTATAACGATTTCAGTCAACGGCCCGTCGGGAATGTACCTCGTGAACATAACCCTCAACGGCAAGTCAGTCAAGACATTCAAAGTGAACAAAAAGAATTGACTATAAGCCAAAAACCTTAACTTTGCCTTGTGTTGCGGCACATTGACGAGCCGCAACACAAGCGACTTTAAAAACAACTGGTCATGGAATTAAAGACATTGATGAAAACATTAGCCTTGCCGGTTATCCTATTGGCTTTTGCCGCATGTTCTGACGACGAGGCGGACTACAACTACACCAATGCTGTCATGACATCGGAGTTGGCCGACACCGTTGTTGTCAATGACGATTCATACTTCGAGATAGGATGCGAACTTGATCCTACCGACATGGTTGTCGTCAAAAACGTCCAAACAGGCGATGAAATCTACCTTGACTGGGGATATGCTTACAACGGCAAGGATGACGATGGAAACCTGCTGGCTGACATGACAAAGGCATACGCAAAAGTGGTCTTTGATGACAAATGGAAGTTCG
>CAZWPW010000055.1:0-10102 GCA_964635525.1 uncultured Bacteroidaceae bacterium | reverse complement strand
GGTCTACCACAGTCACTCCGTCAGGTATTGTCACCTGCGCCGAAGCTGCCAGGAAGATTCCCAGCAACCCTAAAGTCAATAGAAGTTTTTTCATGACACTCTGCTGTTATAATTCATTAATAGAGAAAGTATAGAAATCTGGTTAGCCTCAACGCGAATAAAGAGTATAATATGCACATATCAAAACATTTTATACTGATTTTCAAATTTGCAGTATAAACGTCAGGCAGTGTAGTAGAGCATCAAAAGCTACGACGTTATGTTTGTCATTTAAACATCTCATTCCAGCAGGTAAGCCTATTTATCTCTGCCGTGCCAAGGCAAGGGCTTAGCCCATAGTGTTAGCTGATGAAAAAACCGTAACTTTGCGGCAATAAAAAGGATAAGCAAAGATGATGACTAATAAAAGACCATTGATTCTTGTGTCGAACGACGATGGGTATCGTGCCCGGGGCTTGAACGAATTGATAGGCTTCCTGCGCGCCATAGGCGACATTGTAGTGCTTGCGCCGAGCGTTCCCCGCTCGGGCAACGGCTGCTCTATTACTTCGCAGCTCCCCATCAAGCTTTACAAGGACATGCAGGAGCCTGGCGTTACGCGTTGGGTATGCACTGGTACTCCTGCTGACTGTGTCAAGCTTGCCTTGCAGGAGCTCTTTGACGGGCGCAAGCCCGACTTGGTAGTAGGCGGAATAAACCACGGCGATAATTCGTCGATCAATGCCCATTATTCAGGAACAATGGGTATTGTCATCGAGGGCGCGCTCAAGGGCATCCCCTCGATAGGCTTTTCGTTGTGCAACCATAGCTTGAACGCCGATTTCATGCCTCTGAAGCCTTACGTGGCAGCCATTGCGTCGAAGGTTCTCGAGATGGGTTTGCCCGTGGGTACGTGCCTGAATGTGAATTTTCCTAATGTCAGTGAGTTCAAGGGCATCAAGATTTGCCGCCAAACCAAGGGCGATTGGCAAGACGAGTTTGAAGTCGTTGAACGCAAGAATGGCGACAAGCATTACTGGCTTACGGGCGAATATGTCGACTTGGAGCCAGAAAGCACCGACACCGACCACTGGGCATTAAGCAATGGCTATATTGCCATCACGCCGACGACGATTGACATGACCGCTTACAACCTGTTGGCCACGATGCACGGTTGGGAGTTCAATGTTGAGACCGACAACTGACGATGTACTATTACCTTATTGCTGGGGAGGCTTCCGGCGACTTGCATGCCGCCGCCCTTATGCGTGAGCTTAAGAAGGTCGATAGCGCGGCGCGTTTCCGTTTCATTGGCGGCGACATGATGGCGGGCGAGGGCGGAACGATGCTCATGCACTATTCAGCACTTGCTTACATGGGCTTTGTCCCAGTCATGTTGCATCTTCGCACAATAATGAAGGGCATGAGGCTGTGCAAGGCCGACATAGCTGCCGAACGCCCAGATGTGGTTGTGCTTGTCGACTACCCGGGTTTCAACCTGCCAATAGCCAAATTTGTCAAGCGACATGTACACGTGCCGGTGGCATATTATATTCCCCCTAAAGTGTGGGCTTGGAAAGAGGGCCGTGTCAAGGCTATCAAGAGCGATGTCTCTAAGGTCTTCTCGATATTGCCTTTTGAAAAGGCGTTCTACTCCGTACGCGGTTGTGCGGTTGACTATGTTGGAAACCCGACACGAGAGGAGGTAGAGGATTTCAAGGCAAGCTACGCTGAAAGCGCCGACGAGTTCAAGCGGCGCAACGGCCTTGACGCTGGCAAGCCTGTCATCGCAATCCTTGCCGGCAGCCGACGGCAAGAAATATCCGACAACTTATGGCGCATGCTCGATGCTGCATCACGTTTTGAAGATTTCCAATGCGTCGTTGCAGGTGCTCCTGGCCTTTCTCTTGCCAACTATTCTGGCAACATGCGCGGGCGAAAGGCGAAAATCATTTTCGGTCAAACCTACCAATTGTTGAGCCATGCGAGTTTTGCTCTTGTCACTTCAGGCACGGCAACGCTTGAGGCGGCAGTCTTCGGTGTTCCGCAAGTTGTTTGCTACTACCTGAAGGCGGGTAAGTTCATGAGGCTGCTCAAAAAATTGTTCATCAAAGTCAAGCATGTTTCTCTTGTCAACCTCATTGCAGGCCGCGAGGTGGTAGTTGAGCTGATAGCTGACAATGCCGTCCCCGACCGCATAGCGTCAGAATTGCACAAGTTAGTTGGCAACAGCCATGCCCGCGTCAGCATGCTTGAAGGGTATGCAGAAGTGATGGCCCGGCTTAGCACGTCGCGTGCCGCAGCTGCTGCTGCCGATGGGATATTTCGCCTTGCTCATTCCCGTTCTCCCCTTTTGAACAGATAGTCGATTGACTCCTTGAAGATTACCGAGCCAGAGATTCGCATTATTGCGACGTAAGCGGCTGCGGCTGCCACTACCTTGACCACCAAGGAAGCATATATGCTATGGGTGAAGCCGGCAAGCAAGGCAGCCCCGTAGACCGAAACGGCGGCTGCAGAGAGGTAGGGGACGATGTCGCTAAGGAAATTCAATCCAGTCAGGCCGATATGCTTGCGGGCAAACCATAGCCAAACGGCCAACCAAGCTATATTCAGGGCTACAAATATGGACAGCATCGGCTCGAGACCAAGTCTGAAGCTGAATGCCACGCAACATAGTTGCGCCAAGCCAAGGGCTATCGTATTGTACATGTATATGTGCGGGCGGCCTATGCTGTTCATCAGGCTGCAAAACAAGGTGGAGAGCGGCATAAAGGCCGCGCCTATGCAAAGAATGTGCATGACCGGGACGGCGGGAAGCCATTTTACGGTGATGGCTATCGTGATCAGCTCTTCAGCTATGCACCCTAACCCGAGCATCAACGGGAATGAGAGGAATGCGGTGAAACGCGTCATCTTTCTGAACACCTTGAGCAGCCTTGCGCGCTCGTCGCGTGCTTGCCTCATGACAGGTTGCGCCGTGCTGTTGAGCATTCCCTGCAAGGTGTAGACTCCCATGCTTGTCCATTTGTTTCCTTGCGTGTAAAAACCGACCTTGTCTATTGCGTAGAACTTTCCAAGAAGAAGTGAGAAGATATTGTTGTTGATTTGTGTGAAGAGTGCCGTGGCGAGTTGTTTCGTGCTGAACGGCAGCATCTGCCGGAGTGGACGCAAGTCGATTCGCAGCGAAGGTTTCCAAGGACATAGAAGCCACATGCCCCCAATGCTCGTGGCTACATAAACGACGGTTTGCGTTGCTAACCCCCAGTAGGCGAATCCTGCAAATGCCATGCCGACGCCCGTGCATCCCGAGACGCAGATGGCAATGAGTTGTATCAAGCTCCTTTCCTTGATTTTCAGGTTGCGGATGTAATAAGCTGAAGTCGAAGTGCCGAGGCATGAGAGTATCATCGCCGAAAAAAGAAAACGCGACAGTGGCTTGAGTTCCTCATACCCGAAAAAGCGGGCAATGAGCGGTGCGCAGGCAAACAGAACAATGTACAATGCCGTTCCCATTGCGAAGCTGAACCAGAACACAGCGTTGTAGTCGTCGTGCGTGGCCTCGCGTTTGTTGACAATCGCCGTGATGAACCCTGCCTCGAAGAATATCCCCGCAATGGCCGAGAATATGGCAAGCATCCCTACCATACCGTAGTCAGCTGGTGCCAGCAGGCGTGAAAGGAATATCCCGAAGACGAGGCTTGCCAACTGCATTCCCCCGTTGCCAATCACGCCCCACACCAAGCCTTTGGCTGCCTTTGCCTTGAGTTGTTCGCTCATGCGTTCGTTTCTTGTTAGGCAAATTTAACGGGTTTGCAGCAAATTGCAATCCTAGCCGCTGTGCGAAGTGCAAACGATGCGCGGGCAGGGGCTGCTTTGTCCTGCAAGCCCGCGCCCGCGAATGATTGTTGCCAGCCCAATCCTTGGCTGGAGGCTTTTTGTCTTAGAATTTGTAGGTTACTCCTATCTTGGCGAATGATATACCGTAGCCGAATTCAGCCATGACCGCCCAATGGTCAGCGAAATAGTAGCGTGTTCCGATTTGGGGACCAATGTAGAAGGCATCCTTATACTTGAAATCACCGCCTATCGAGAGGCCTGCCCATGTGTCAAGATTATTAACGAACTGAAAGTGGAAATTGCCTTGAGCTGCAAGCATGACGCGGTTTTTGTAGTTCCAGCCCATGACAGCACCCACGCCGATGCCTGCTCTGTCACTGCAAAGCCCGTCTAGGACATTCATCTCCCACTTCAATTCCATAGGAACACCGTATTCCCCTACACCTACGCCTAAATTGAGGATATTGTCCCTGCGGCTGAATGTTTCTTGTGCACTCATCGCCATTGCAACGAATGCGATGCACATAGTAAGAATTACTTTTTTCATAATGCTAATATTTTTATGAAATCGTTCATTAAATCCCATTAAACGAATGCTGGGTAGAATTCATCTACAAATATACCAAAAACTGCCGAAAAACGGTAATCCATTTCTCAAAATATAGGCGAGGAAATGTGGCACATGCTGATGCCAATCCCTCGCGTGTTTCCCTAAGTGAGGCAAGCGTAATAGTAAAGAGAGGCTTCCCTATGCGTCGGGAAGCCTCTTTGTGGTTATTCATGGCAGGCATACGTTGATGCCTCCGTGATAGTTTGTCAGTCTGCAAGTTTTGCTTTTATGAACTCGCGGTTCAGGCGCGAAATGTTGCTAAGCGAGATGCATTTCGGGCATTCAGCCGCGCAAGCTCCAGTGTTTGTGCAGTTGCCGAAGCCGAGTTCTTGCATCTTTGACACCATGGCTTTAGCTCTTCTTGCCGCTTCAACCTTGCCTTGCGGCAACAGTGCGAGCTGGCTGACTTTAGCAGACACGAAAAGCATCGCCGAGCCGTTTTTGCAGGCTGCCACGCATGCGCCGCATCCTATGCAAGTTGCTGCATCCATAGCTTCGTCGGCAACCTTTTTTGGTATGAGGATTGCATTGGCATCCTGAGCCGCACCAGTGTTGACACTTACGTACCCGCCCGCCTGCATGATCTTATCGTATGCCGAACGGTCGACCATCAAGTCCTTGATTACAGGGAAGCCGGCCGAACGCCATGGTTCTACGGTTATGACTGCGCCGTCATTGAACTTGCGCATGAACAATTGGCAAGTGGTGCATCCGCCCCCTGGCCCGTGCGGGTGGCCGTTGACGTAGAGCGAGCACATACCGCATATCCCTTCACGGCAGTCGTGGTCGAAAACTATCGGTTCCTTGTGTTCCTTTACCAGCTTTTCGTTCAGGATGTCGAGCATTTCCAAGAACGAAGTGTCGCCGGTGATGCCTTCCATGTGGTGTTCTTCAAAATAGCCTTTTGAGCGTGCGTCCTTTTGACGCCATACCCTCAATGTGAAATTTATAGTCTTTTCCATTTTGTTCGTTGTTAAGATTTGTAGTTACGGGTCTGGACTTTGATGAATTGGTAGTCCAATTCTTCTTTGATCATCTCTGGAGCTTCGCCTCCGCCCTTGTGTTTCCAGCATGCGACGAAAGAGAAGTTCTTGTCATCGCGTTTAGCTTCTCCTTCTTCTGTCTGGTGTTCTTCGCGGAAGTGCCCGCCGCACGATTCCTCGCGGTTAAGCGCGTCATGTGCTATCAGTTCACCCATGTCGATGAAGTCTGCCACGCGCAGGGCTTTCTCGAGTTCGGTGTTCATGCCCGTCTTCTCGCCGGGGATGTAAACCTTGCTCCAGAACTCTTTGCGCAACGCTTCAATCTTCTCGATAGCTTGTTGCAAGCTTTCTTTGGTGCGTCCCATTCCTACAAAGTCCCACATGATATTGCCAAGGCGTTTGTGTATCGAGTCTACTGTCTCGTCGCCTTTGATTGCCATTAGCTTGTCGATGCGTTCGCGCACTTTCTTCTCGGCTTCATCGAACTCGGGAAGTTCCTTTGAGAAGCGCGGAACGGTGATTTGGTCGGCAAGGTAGTTTTGTATCGTGTATGGCAAAACGAAGTAGCCGTCAGCCAAGCCTTGCATCAATGCCGATGCGCCCAAGCGGTTTGCGCCGTGGTCGGAGAAGTTACATTCGCCGATAGCGAAAAGGCCTTTGATTGTCGTTTGCAACTCATAATCAACCCAGATGCCGCCCATGGTGTAGTGTACGGCCGGATATATCATCATCGGTGTCTTGTACGGGTTCTCGTCGGTAATCTCCTCATACATCTGGAAGAGGTTGCCGTAGCGCTGGCGGACAACATCCTCGCCCAAACGCTCAATGGCATATTTGAAGTCGAGGAACACGGCCAAGCCAGTATTGTTGACGCCATATCCGTTGTCGCAACGTTCCTTGGCAGCACGCGATGCCACATCGCGGGGAACAAGGTTACCAAATGCCGGGTAGCGGCGTTCGAGGTAGAAGTCGCGGTCCTCGTCGGGTATATCGTTGGCTTTTTTCTTGCCGGCTTGCAGAGCTTTTGCATCCTCAAGTTTCTTTGGGACCCAGATGCGCCCGTCGTTCCTCAAAGATTCCGACATCAACGTCAGTTTTGATTGGAAAGAACCATGCATGGGGATGCACGTCGGGTGTATCTGCACATAGCAAGGATTAGCGAAGTAGGCTCCGCGGCGGTAGCATTGGATTGCTGCCGACCCGTTACACGACATGGCGTTTGTCGAAAGGAAGTAGGTGTTGCCGTATCCTCCAGTTGCAATAACTACGGCGTGTGCTGCGTAGCGTTCGAGTTCACCAGTGACGAGGTTTCTGACGATGATCCCGCGTGCGCGGCCGTCAATGATTACCAAATCCATCATCTCACGGCGCGTGTAGAGTTCAACGGTGCCTTTGTTCACTTGGCGGCTCAGCGACGAGTATGCGCCGAGCAGCAGCTGTTGCCCCGTTTGGCCCTTGGCGTAGAATGTCCTTGACACTTGCGCGCCTCCGAACGAGCGGTTGTCAAGCGTGCCTCCGTATTCGCGGGCAAAAGGAACGCCTTGAGCCACGCATTGGTCTATGATAGAGCTTGAAACTTCCGCCAAACGGTACACATTGGCCTCGCGTGCGCGGTAGTCGCCGCCTTTTATCGTGTCGTAGAACAGGCGGTAAACCGAATCGCCGTCATTCTGGTAGTTCTTGGCGGCGTTTATTCCTCCCTGCGCTGCAATGGAGTGGGCGCGCCTGGGTGAATCCTGAATGCAGAAATTCAGCACTTTGAATCCCATCTCGCCCAACGTTGCCGCTGCCGACGCCCCAGCGAGGCCGGTGCCTACGACAATGATGTCCAAACGTCGTTTGTTTGCGGGGTTCACTAACTTCTGGTGAGCCTTGTAATTGGTCCATTTCTCAGCCAAAGGACCCTCAGGTATCTTGGAGTCTAATATAGTTGACATGTCTTTTGATCTTAATTGGGTGATAAATAACGGTTAGATTATAGTGATTTGATGTAGAAAGCTATCGCCACAACCGCAAACCCGAGGCAGATGATAGTGCTGTAAACCTTTGCTATCAACTTCCAGCGATTGAACCAGATTTCGTTGCTCCATCCCAAAGTGTGCAGTGCGCTCCAAAAGCCGTGCGTCAGGTGGAACCACAAGGCTCCGAACCAAACAAGATATATCACCAAAACAACGGGGTTGCTGAACGTAGCCGCAATGATAGCGTAACCGTCATGCACGCTCACGCTCGAAAGACCAGCGCAAACACCGGCAGCGCAAGCAGCAATGCTCGTGGTCTCATTTCCGAGAATCTCCTGGAGCTGCATGTTGTACCAAAAATGGTAGAGGTGGAAAAATGCAACACCTATTACAATGATACCAAGCACCAGCATGTTCTGCGATGCCCATTCAACGCTTTTAGGCTTATCGACAACCTTGTAGCGCTGGGTACCGCGCGCTCTGCGGTTTTGGATCGTCAGCCAAAAAGCGTAGATGATATGAACGAAGAAACCAAAGGCCAGGACAAGCGAACCGGCTAATGCATACCAGTTTGCTCCCAGCATTCCGCAAACAGCATTGTAGCCCTCGGGCGAAATCAATGCCACAACGTTCATTATCATGTGAAATGTTAGAAACAGGATAAGGAAGAGACCAGAGACGCTCATGACCACCTTCCTTCCAATAGTAGAACTACTTAACCACATAGATTTAATTTTATGTTATAAAATATTATGCTAATATATATTGTTGTTTTCAAACATGCTGTCATCGCATTGTCCATATTTTTGCAAATATAACCAATCAGCCAAAAGACGCAAAAAACGAATATTTATTTCTATGCCCTCAGCGTTGTTCCATTGCTGTTGATATCAAGCACAGCGTCGATGCCGCAAACGATAGGGACGTTGCTGCCGGAATGCCCGACGGGGAAATTGAAGCAGGCAGGGCATCCCACCTCCTCCGCCATGCGGGCTATCAGTTCGTAGGTGCTGGCCTGCATAGAACAATCGTCATCATGCCCGGTGAATTGCCCGACGACAAGCCCGGCAAGGCGGTCGATTATTCCCCCGAGCTTGAGGTTCCACATCATGCGGTCGATACGGTAGGGCAGCTCATCGATGTCTTCGATAAAGAGTATCGTGCCCTCGGCATCAAAGTCAAGAGGCGTGCCTCGCAATCCGCTAAGCACCGAGAGGTTTCCCCCGCGCAGCTTCCCGCGAGCTTTGCCCGGACGGTCAAGCCGATGGCTGGGGGCCGACACCTTGAATGGCGCGCCGTGCATGATGTCGAACAGTGCCTTGACGCTTTCGTCCTGCATGCCATTCTCCACAATATGCTTTAACATAGGGGCGTGCAGTGACGCGATGCCGTGGCTCTGCAGCAAGGCGTGTATTGCCGTAATGTCGCTGAAGCCCGCCACCCACTTGGGCGAGCGCATAAAGCCCTTCATGTCAATGCTGCCGGCAAGCTGCACTGCGCCGTATCCCCCCCGGCTGCACAGCACCACCCTCGTCTCGCTGTCGTCGAAGGCACGTTGCAGGTCGGCGAGGCGCTCGTGCCGTTTTCCCGCGAAGCGACCGTAGCGAGCTTTGGCGTGCTGGCCGGTTTCGACTTCGTACCCCTCTGCCTCCAACATTGCCGCCGCACGGTCTATTATTGATGGGTCAATCCAACCCGATGGCGATACGATGCTTATTTTCCCGCCTTTTTCCAATGGCTCGGGGACAATGACGCTGTGTTTGCCTGGTGCCTCCATCATTATATGTTTACTTAGCCTTGTCTAATAACTTTTCATATAACGCCTTATACTGCCCGGCGACGACCTCTTCCGAATAACATCGCTTCACCTTCTCCACACAGGCTTTCGAAAGCGCTTCCTGATCCGGATAATCCAATACCCATTGGATACCATTTGCCAAATCTGCTGCGTCTTTATAGGTTGCCAGATAACCGTTCTGTTTGTGGTCAATGATGTCCGTTTGCCCACTATTATTAAAACTAACAGCAGGGCAACCACAAGCCATCGCTTCTATAAGAGTTTGCCCAAAAGTTTCATAGAAAGAGGGAACAACTGTAACATCCGCCGCTGAATACAAATCTGCAATTTGGTTGCTGTCATTCAACAACCCCAATGCTATGTAAGAGACATGCAAATCATTGAAAATAGTTCGGCTGCATTTAATCTTCCCAAATAAAACCAACAATAAATCATCTCGTTTGTGAGTCAACTGATTCAACGCCTGCTTCAAAAATTGAAAACCTTTAATTGGGTCATCCAACCGTGCTGCTCCCATTAATATGATTCTTTTATTGAGAGGAAAAGAATATTTACTACGCACATCTGTTTTTCCCTTGATGGTAAAAACGGACATATTAATTACATTTGGTATGATAGATATATCCAAACTGCCCGTTAAAGAACTTTTCTTCGCCTGTTTTGCCAACCATGAGCTTACGGCTGCCAAATGTATGTCCGAACTTCTCAAGAAGGATTTTCTTTGCCACACACGGTATGACAAGTCTTTCTGTTGAGTGGAGTTCAAAAACAGGCATTTCCTGCATGTTTCATGAAAATGCCCGCATTCCCATGCATAATGACAAATCCCTGTTGCGGGCCACATATCATGCATCGTCCATACGACAGGTTTTCCTGACTTCACTAAGGCTTTTATGTTTTTCAAGGAGAGAAAACCCTGATTGACCCAATG
>CAZWPW010000054.1:0-10396 GCA_964635525.1 uncultured Bacteroidaceae bacterium | reverse complement strand
AATGGGGTTATGTGGATAAAAAAGGGAACAGCACTTTCACCAAAGTAGATTAAGCAACTGAAAGCCCCCGTCCGTCAACAATCCAATCGAAGCATTGCCCACGGAGCCGGGCAGTGCTTCTTTTTTTGGCGGCGGCCGCTTCCGGCGGCCGCATATTGCAACAGGATTATCCAGCAAGCGCCGCGCCAGGCCTGCGTCAGAGCCCCGGGCGTTTGCCCTGTCGCCGCACAGGCCCTGCCGGACATATCCGCAGGGCGGCAGCACTGGGGTTGCCCTAAAATATCGTTGTTTTTTCTCTGCCAAAGCCTGCCGGTGAATTATATTTGCACGGCACAAACCGACTTCGATATGAACACGAGCAGCAATCCATTCATCAGCAATGGCTACGATACCCCGCACGGGACGATTCCCTTCGGCAAGATAAAACTGTCCCACTACGAGGAGGCGATCAGCCGCGGCATGGATGAGGAACTCCGCGAAGTCGCACGCATTGCCTCCAACGCCGACGCGCCTACGTTCGAAAACACCATCCTCGCCCTTGAAAACGCCGGCGAGGCGCTCGAGCTCGCCACAACTGTGCTCGGCAACTTCATGGGAGCTATGTCAACCCCGGAGCTGCACGGCATAGCAAGCCGCGTGATGCCAGCACTTACTGAGCATACCAACAAAATAACCCTCAACAAGGCGCTCTTCGAGCGCGTCAAGCACGTACGGGCAGGAATGGACGCCGCGGGCCTCGACAACGAACAAAGGATGCTCGTCGAGAAGCACTACAAAAGCTTCACGCGCAACGGGGCGCTGCTTGACGATGCCGCCAAAGACGAGTTCAACGCCTTGACGCAGGAGCTGAGCCTCCTGACGCTGGCTTTCGAACAGAACAACCTCAAGGACAAGAACGCATTCGCCTTCAACACCACTGAAACGGGCTATCTGCTCGGGCTGCCGCCGAGCGTGGTGTCCCTGGCAAGGGCAAAGGCCGCAGAAAAGGGATGCAGCGGATGGACTTTCACACTCGACGCCCCGCTCTACGTGCCTTTCATGAAATATTCCGACAACAGGGAGATGCGCAGGCAGATGTACATGGCCTACAACACAATATCCGCCAACGGCGGGGAAAACGACAACAAAGACAACGCGAAACGCATCGCCAACCTGCGCCTGAGGATTGCAAACCTGCTGGGATATGCCACCTTCGCTGACTACGTCCTCTCGAACCGCATGGCAGGAAGCCGCAAGAGCGTCGACGAGATGCTCGGCACGCTGGCAGGAAACTACATGCCGCTGGCGCGCAAGGAGCACGAACGGATAACAAGGCTCGCGCATGAACTCCACGGCATAAACAAGGAGGAATTCATGCCTTGGGACTGGGCATACTATTCGGAAAAGGCGAGGAAAAGGGATTATGACATAGACGAAGAGCAGGTCAAGGAATATTTCGAGATAGGCAACGTCATCGGCGGGGTCTTCGGCCTGGCAACGGCGCTCTACGGGATAAGTTTCAAGCCCAACGAAGAGATACCGGTCTACCACCCCGACGTCAAGGCCTACGAGGTGCTGGACGCGGGCGGGGACTTCCTCGCAGTGCTTTACGCCGACTTCTACCCGAGGGAAACGAAGCAGCATGGGGCGTGGATGACCGAGTACAAGCCGCAATGGAAAGACGCCAAAGGCAACCACCGCCCGCACGTGTCATTGGTGATGAACTTCACGCCCCCGGCGGACGGGAAGCCCTCGCTGCTGACGCACTCCGAAGTCTCGACCCTCCTGCACGAGTTCGGGCACGCCCTGCACGGCATGTTGTCGGACGTCAGGTACAAGAGCATCAGCGGGACCAGCGTCTACCGCGACTTCGTGGAACTACCCTCGCAAATCATGGAGAACTACGCCACCGAGAAGGACTTCATCAACACCTTTGCCCGCCACTACAAGACAGGAGAGCCCATGCCGGGAGAGCTGGTGGATAAAATCAAGAAAGCCGAAAACTTCAACGCCGGGTATGCCTGCACGCGACAAGTCTCGCTAGCGGCACTCGACATGGCGTGGCATGGAATAACAGAACCCTTTGACGGAGACGTAGAGGCGTTCGAGAAAGGAATATTCGCCCAATACGCCCTGCTGCCGCAGGTTAGCGGAACGCTGATGAGCACGCAGTTCGGGCATATCTTTTCCGGGGGGTATGCCGCCGGATACTACGGCTACAAATGGGCGGAGATACTCGATGCCGACGCTTTCTCCAAATTCAAGGCAAACGGAATATTAGACCGGGCCACGGCGCAGTCGTTCAAGGACAACATATTGGCAAAAGGAGGCTCGGAGCATCCCATGGACCTGTTCGTCAAATTCATGGGGCGCAAGCCGCAAATCGACGCATTACTGAAAAGGAACGGAATAAAATGAGAACACAACACTTGGCGGCAATCATGGCCTTGCTGCTCGCCCTGGCGGCGAACTCGTGCAAGCCCGAGGATGACTTAGAAGGAATATTCGTGGGCAAGACTTGGAAGATGAGCAACATCTGCACCGCAGACGACAAGCCGACGCTCTCCACCAGCGAAGTGAACGCAATCAACGCGAGCAGCGGCTACACCATATCGTTCACCGAAACAACCTTCACGGCAACCGCCACGAACAGGCAAATCGAAGGCACGTGGGAAGCAAATGACAAGGGCAACACGTTCGCCTTGACGGTGACAAGCTCGCAAGGGAGTGAAACGTCATCGCTCGGAAACACTTTCATTGACATGCTAGTATCAAGCAGGTACTACGAGGGCGATTACTTCTCGTTGAAGCTCTATGACGACAACAAATCAGAGTACCTGCTCTTAAGGTCATATTGAAATATATGGAAAACGAAACGAAAAAAACCGAATTGGACAAGCGCTACATGCGGATGGCCATGATATGGTCGGAAAACTCCTATTGCGTGCGCCGGAAAGTGGGGGCGATAATTGTCAAGGACAAAATGATCATATCCGACGGGTATAACGGCACGCCCGCCGGCTTCGAAAACATCTGCGAGGACGACGAAGGCAAGACATTCCCCTACGTCCTGCACGCCGAAGCAAACGCAATAACGAAAATAGCCCGCTCGAACAACTCAAGCTCGGGGGCAACGCTCTATGTCACTGATGCCCCGTGCATAGAATGCGCCAAATTGATTATACAAGCCGGAATAAAGAGGGTAGTATACGCGAAAAACTACCGGCTGGACGACGGCATAATACTGCTCCGCAAAGCAAACATAACAGTCGAACAATTAGAAACAAGCGCAAATGAGTAGCAAAAGGCTAATACCCCTCATCGCGGCAACGTGCATCGTCGTCGGGGTAATCATAGGCTTCATGTCAAGCACGGCAAAACGCGCAGTCAGGCCAAGCGTGGTCAACAGGGCGCCTAACAAAATAAACGCCTTGCTCGACATCATTGACAAACAATATGCCGACACGGTGGACATAGCTGCAATCATCGACAAGGCTATACCTAAAATATTGCAAGAACTCGACCCGCATTCGGTATACATACCGGCCAAAGACCTGAAGGCTGCCAACGAGAACATCGAAGGATCGTTCTGCGGAATAGGGGTTCAGTTCATGCAGAACAAGGATACCGTGCACGTCATGAGGGTCATACCGGGAGGACCGTCGGAGAAAGTCGGAATAATGGCGGGCGACAGGATAATCTCCGTAGCGGACAGCTCGATAGTCGGGATCAATTCCGACGACGTGATCAAGATGCTCAAAGGACCACGAGGCACCAAAGTAAAAGTGGAGGTGCTGCGGCCAAAAGGCAAGCAACGCATATCTTTCACAATCCTGCGCGACGACATACCGCTCAAGAGCGTGGACGCCTGCTACATGATAACCGATGAAATAGGATACATCAAAATAAACACTTTCTCGCTCACCACATACGAGGAAATGTTAGGAGCAATAGCAAGGCTCAGGCGCAGCGACTGCAAAGGCATAATCATTGACTTGCGCGACAACCTCGGGGGAGTAATGGAGATAGCCGTCAAGATGATCAACGAATTCCTCCCGGCCGGGCAATTGATAGTCTACACCGAAGGCAGGAAATCACCAAGGCAAAACTATTTCTCCGACGGGTATGGAACATGCAAGACAATGCCCGTGGCAGTGCTTATCAATGAGGCTTCGGCATCGGCAAGCGAAATATTCAGCGGGGCGATACAAGACAATGACCGGGGAACAGTCATTGGGCTGAGGTCCTTCGGCAAAGGATTGGTCCAGCAGCCAATACAGTTCAACGACGGGTCAGAAGTAAGGCTCACAATCTCGCGCTACTACACACCTTCGGGGCGCAGCATACAGAGGCACTACGCGCAAGGAGAGAACGACGACTACAACCTCGACATCATAAAACGTTACGAACACGGTGAACTGTTCTCAAGGGACAGCATAACCACCGACACCCTGCAAAGGTATGAAACAGCTAACGGAAGGACCGTGTTCGGAGGAGGAGGGATAGTGCCAGACATATTCATACCGCAAGACACGACGGGATACAGCTCTTACCTGAGGCAATTGAACATGGAGGGGATGTTCAGCAAGTTCGCATTCGAGTTCACCGACCTGAACAGGGAAAACCTCAAAGCCTTAAGCAATGAGGATGAACTGATAGGCTATCTCGACAAGCACGACGTGTTCAGTGACTTCATAAATTATGCCGAAGAGAATGGAATCAAAAGGCGGAACATACTCATAAGCAAGTCGCGGGACCTGATAAAGCAATTCCTCTACGCATCGATAATCTACGACAGGTTCGACATCGAGGAATACACGCGCTACGTCAACCGGACCGACAAGTCCGTCGCCAAAGCCATCGAAGTGATTGAAAAATATGGAGCCGACCCGCTCAAGCTCCCAGTGAATTATGACCGGCAGGGACACAACAACTGACTATCAAAAGACGAGAAGCGGCTATTTAGATAATTAAACCCATATTGCATATCTTTTTGCATATCTTTGCCGAAAGGCATAACGCACCGCCCGATGAGCAGAGACATACAACTGTTTGCCCGAAACCTATACGTCATGTGCAAGCCCTGCGGGGCGGCATGCAACCTGGCATGCGACTATTGCTACTATCTTGAGAAGAAATCGTTCTATGCCAGCAAAGGAATGATGATGGACGATGCCACGCTCGAACTCTTCACAAAGCAATACATCGAATCGCAAACATCACCGAACGTCATGTTCACATGGCACGGAGGAGAACCTCTGCTGCGCCCGTTGAGCTTCTACAAAAAAGCATTGGAATACCAGAAACGCTACGCAGCCGGCAGACGGATAGAAAACAGCCTGCAAACAAACGGGACGCTGCTAACCCCGGAATGGTGCAAATTCTTGCGCGACAATGCATTCCTCGTGGGAATATCAATTGACGGGACACGCCGGATGCACGACGCATACAGGAAAAACGCAAGGCGCGGACCAACATTTTACAACGTAATGAAAGGCATAGAACTCCTCAAACAATACGATGTGGAGTTCAATGTCATGGCAACGGTCAACCGAATGAACGCCGACGAACCAGTGGAGTTCTACGACTTCTTCAGGCGGAACGAATTGCATTACATACAATTCACTCCAATTGTCGAAAGGTTCGCAAGCACCAATGCGTTGATGCACCAAAAATCAACCGAGGAAGGAGAACTTGCCGAGTTCTCAGTCAAGCCGGGGCAATGGGGGGATTTCCTATGCTCGGTATACGACGAATGGATAAAAAATGATGTAGGAACCTACTATGTCCAACTGTTCGATGCCTCACTCGCAAATTGGGCAGGAGTTGAACCGGGGCTATGCACCATGGCAAAAGACTGCGGGCACGCGGCAGTAATGGAACACAACGGAGACCTATACTCGTGCGACCATTATGTCTTCCCCGAATACAAGTTAGGAAACATACACTCGTCGACAATACTCGAAATGATGTATGGCGAAAAACAAAAAGCCTTCGCGCAAATCAAAGGAGGAGAACTCACAAGGCAATGCCGCGAATGCAAATGGCTCTTCGCATGCAACGGAGAATGCCCAAGGAACAGGTTCGTCCTGTCAATCCACGGAGAACAAGGGCACAACTACCTCTGCAAAGGATACTACAAGTTCTTTGCGCACGTGGCGGAAACAATGGACTTCATGAAAAACGAATACATGCAGGGACGGCCGCCGGCAAACGTAATGAAATGGCTCAAAGACAAACCCAAAGGCGCAACTAAAGCAAAAAACTAACAATAACCAACATAATAAAATGAAGTACCTCAAAATTAAACTCATGGCCATAGCCGTAATATTCTCGGCAACGGCAAAGGCGGATGAAGGAATGTGGCTCTTGCAAATGATGAAAGAGCAAAACTCAATCGAACTAATGCAAAAAGCAGGGCTTGAACTTGACGGAGAAGAAATCTACAACCCAGCCGGACTGTCAATCAAAGACGCGATAGGTATCTTCGGACGAGGATGCACCGGGGAAATAATATCACCAAACGGATTGATACTGACAAACCACCATTGCGGGTACGACGCGATACAACGACTCAGCTCCGTCGAAAACGACTACCTCACCGACGGGTTCTGGGCAACTTCCTATGAAGAAGAACTGCCATGCGATGGACTCACATTCAAGTTCGTCGACAAAATAGTCGACGTTACCGAAACGGTAAACAGCAAAATTGAATCAGGGGAAATAACCGAGGCAGGGGCATTGCAACAAGACTTCCTTAACGACCTCCGGAACCAGCTCTACAACGAAAGCGAATACAACGGAAAAGAAGGGATAGAAACAGTGCTGCTCCCGTTCTATGCCGGAAACAAATACTACATGTTCTACATGAAAGTCTACAAAGACGTACGCATGGTTGCAGCGCCACCCTCAAGCATAGGCAAGTTCGGGGGAGAAACCGATAACTGGATGTGGCCAAGGCATACATGCGACTTCTCAGTGTTCAGGATATACGCCGACGCAAACGGAGAACCAACGGAATACTCCGACGACAACGTGCCGCTCAAAACGCAAAAGCACTTGGCAATATCACTCAACGGATACGAAGAAGGCGACTACGCTATGATAATGGGATTCCCAGGCTCCACAAGCCGCTACCTGACAAAAAGCGAAGTAGTCATGATGATAGAAACTGTAAACGAACCGAGAATAGCAATACGCGACGCAAGGCTTAACGTGCTGCGCGATGCCATGGCAGATAACGCAAAGACAAGAATACAATACGCAAGCAAGTTCGCATCGTCAAGCAACTATTGGAAAAATGCAATAGGAATGAACAAAGCGATAGCCGACAACAAAGTGCTCGAACAAAAAGAACAGCAGGAAAAGGACTTCGCGCAGTTCGCTGAACAGAAAGGCAACAACGAATACTTGAACGTGGTCGCAGAAATCGACAAGCAAGTAGAACATGCCAAACAAACGGCTTTCCTGTGGACATGCGCCATAGAATCTTACGTGGCAATAGAGTTCAGAAGCCCGGCCAAACTAATGGAAGAACTCGTGCAAGCAAAAGAAAACGGAGACATCGAAAAAACGCAACTGCTCGCAACACAGCTCGAGGCTTACTTCGACAGGATACACAACAAAGACTATGACCATGAAGTCGACAAAAAAGTAGCACGCGCCGTATTGCCTCTCTACGAGCAACTGGCAGGGGAAAACAAACCTGACTTCTACGCAACCATAGAGGGGAAATACAAGAACGATTACGGCAAATTCATCGACGACCTCTATGCAAAATCAATATTCAGCACGAAGGAAAACCTCGAAAAGTTCATCAGCAAACCGACACAGAAAGCACTAAGCAAAGACCTCGGGTACATCTTCAGCAAGTCGTTCATGAACACAATCGAAAACCTTTCCAAAGCAACACAAGAGCATAACAAAATGCTTGCGCTGCCGCATAAAACCTACATCAAAGGGCTATGCGAAATGAAGCAAGAACGCGAAGGACTGCCCTCAGCACCCGATGCGAACTTCACAATAAGGCTGACTTACGGAAACGTCAAATCATACGAACCGAAAGATGCCGTGCACTACGGGTATTACACTACACTGCAAGGGGTAATGGAAAAAGAAGACCCCAATGACCCGGAGTTCATCGTGCCCGAAAAACTCAAGGAACTGTACGAAAACAATGATTTCGGGCAATATGCTATGCCAGACGGGAGAATGCCCGTGGCATTCATAACGACTAACGACATAACAGGAGGTAATTCCGGCTCGCCAATACTCGACAGCAAAGGAAGGCTCATAGGATGCGCATTCGACGGAAACTGGGAATCATTGAGCGGTGACATCAATTTCGACGACAACATGCAAAGGTGCATAGCTGTCGACATACGCTACATACTCTTCATCATAGACAAACTCGGAGGATGCAAGCGAATCATCGACGAACTGACCTTGGAATAACCGCAAAGCGCCAACACGCCTGAAGACACCGCAGGCAAGAAAAACCAACCGCAAGGGGCGGACACGAAGCAAATGCGAAAACTTCGTGGCAGCCCCTTGCCTCTTTGCCATGCGCGCATTGCGTACGTTAGAATCTTTCGGTTATCTTTGCGCAAAACAACAAACACAACAAAAAACACACTGACAGCCATGCAAGAAAAAATCGTAATACTCGACTTCGGCTCGCAAACAACGCAGCTCATAGCAAGACGGATAAGGGAACTCGACATATATTGCGAAATACACCCCTACAACAAGTTCCCCGCCGGCGATGAAGCCATAAAAGGGGTGGTGCTGTCGGGAAGCCCGTTCTCTGTATACGACAAGAATGCCTTCAAAACCGACCTCCAAGCAATAAAAGAAAACTATCCGGTGCTGGGAATATGCTACGGGGCGCAATACATGGCATACGACTGCGGAGGAAAAGTCGAACCCGCCAACTCGCGGGAATACGGTAGGGCGACACTCGAATGGATAAAGAAAGGAAACACCTTGTTTGACGGGATACATGAAGGGGCGCAGATATGGATGAGCCACGGCGACACAATAACCGACCTGCCGGCAACATTCGAAAAAATAGCGTCAACAGAATCAGTCGAAGTCGCAGCATACCAAATAAAAGGCCAAAAAGCATGGGGAGTACAGTTCCACCCGGAAGTCTACCACACCGCCGACGGAATGACGCTGCTCAAGAACTTCGCCGTAAAAATATGCGGATGCAAACAGGACTGGTCCCCGGCATCGTTCATCGAAACAACAGTAAACTCGCTGAAAAACCAACTGCAAGGCGACAAAGTAGTGCTCGGCTTGTCAGGAGGCGTCGACTCATCAGTGGCCGCCGTGCTGCTCAACCGCGCAATAGGCAATAACCTGACATGCATCTTCGTCGACCACGGGCTGCTCAGGAAAAACGAATTCAACAACGTCATGCGCGACTACGAAGGCCTCGGCCTGAACGTCAAAGGAATAGACGCAAGCCAAGAGTTCTACAAACGCCTCCAAGGAGAAGCAGACCCTGAAAAGAAAAGGAAAATAATAGGAAAGGCATTCATCGACATATTCGAAGCCGAAGCACGCAAAATAAAAGATGTCAAGTGGCTCGCCCAAGGAACAATATACCCCGATTGCATCGAATCGCTCTCGATAACCGGGACGGTAATAAAAAGTCACCACAACGTCGGAGGACTGCCCGAACGCATGAACCTCAAACTATGCGAGCCGCTGCGGCTTCTGTTCAAGGATGAAGTAAGGAGGGTAGGGAGGCAGCTCGAAATGCCAGAACATCTGCTGTCGCGACACCCATTCCCGGGACCGGGACTCGCCGTGAGGATACTCGGAGAGATAACGCCAAGCAAAGTAAATGTGCTGCAACAGGCCGACGACATATTCATACAAGGCCTCAGAGACTGGGGGTTGTACGACAAAGTGTGGCAAGCAGGCGTCATCCTGCTGCCAGTCCAAAGCGTGGGGGTCATGGGTGACGAACGCACCTACGAATGCGCCGTGGCGCTGCGGGCGGTGACCTCGACCGACGCAATGACCGCAGACTGGGCAAGGCTGCCGTACGATTTCCTCGCCAAAGTGTCAAACGACATAATAAACAAGGTCAAAGGGGTCAACAGGGTAACCTACGACATATCATCAAAGCCGCCAGCAACAATCGAATGGGAATAATTCAACATCTCTGATGTGTAGCAAAGATTTATTTTAATCAATTTATTTTTCAAGCTATTATAATAAATCCGCTAAACGTCAGCACATTAGATTTTCAACCAAAATTTTGATATTGTACCCTAAAATTGTACTCTTCATTTGTGGGGTACAATTATTTATTTACGTGACTTAAAGTAGAAAATGCAACTTAAAAGTATAAAAAGCGCAACCGGTTGGAGGATTCCAACCGGTTGCCAGGCCAAACAAATTA
>CAZWPW010000053.1:0-10400 GCA_964635525.1 uncultured Bacteroidaceae bacterium | reverse complement strand
AAAAGCTGTTGAAAATGAATATACGATCTATTTAGCCGAGAATGGGATTGAAAAATCAAAAAGCTTGTTGAATAATGATATGTTAACAATTAAATTTACAAAAGCATCATGTAGCAAAGGAGAACATTGGATGATTTTAACCAATGATAAAGTCCTTGTGAATGTTTCTAAAAAATGTATGAATGAGGCTTGGATTACCAGTCCATATTTGTTTTTAGATATGGTAGAGATGACTAAACCTATGGACGAAAGAAAAATACTATCCTTGGTTCAATCTATCGCTAAATATAGCGAATCTGCATTATCTGTGGGAGCTAGAATTTTAGATAAAATAATTGTTTATGCATCTGACAAGATGCAAGATTGGCAATTTAAAAAGGAATTGGATGTTTTTAAAAAAGAAATGATTAAAAATATATCAATGGAATCTGTTGTAGATGTCGAAAAAATTGATAAAATGACTGACCAATTTTTATCGAAATATGATATTTCTACTGTAGTTGAAGACGAATCTGATGTTGATATGGAAACTTATGTCGAGGAATAAAGGCTTATTCTAAGGTATAAGTTTGTTTGTCCATCCTTTTCTCTCATCGCCTCAACCCATCTCAGACAGTGCGGTTTGTTTGTACAAATTTCATTATGATTTGACTAACTGTCTGATATTTAACGTATAGTCAATTCTTCAACGAGGACGAATACTAACAGCTTTCAAACAGGCTTAATAATCGAACACCAGCGCGGCAGACAATGGAAATTCGTTTGCCGCGCTGGTGTTTTACGGCGTTAACCACTTCAATGATATCCATTCACTATGAACAAATCAACACACACTCGCCGCACTGGTTTGCCTGATGCCGTTGGCTTCGTGTTCCGTATTATACAGGGGAATCAAGCATGAACTTATCGTCAAAAACGATACGATAATTTTGAACAATAGTTGCTGAAAAATTCCAGAGCTGGCGACGTGCCGTGGGAGGTCTAGGGCGGGCCGTCAGATCCTGATCCTGACGTTGGCCAGCACGTTGCAGCCGCGAATGTTCCAGGTGTATTCCGTTTTGCTCATCAGCCCGTATGCCATATACCTGAACTGCTTTTCGTTGAGCAGGTTCGTAGCCGCCGCGCCAAGTTCCGCGCGTTTGGATATGCGCCAGCTGACAGAAACGTCTATGAGGAGCAGGCTGGCAGGGGCGGCGGAATCGAAGCGCGCGTAATAATGCTCAGCGCCAAGCGCTGCCTGCCAGTTTTGCGCGGGCGTGAAGGCTATGGCGAGAGTTTGCTTGATTATGTGGCAGGAGCTGCGCCCGGCGCCGCCTGCATCCATGACGTTGCAGGTCCAGGCGAGGCTGTAGTCGGCAGTTATCCGCCGCGTGAGGGCGGCTTTGACGGAGGGGCGGATATATGAACTGGTGACGACGTATGGGGAGCGCACGCCTTGCAGCATCGTCGCGGCGCGGAGCTGCATGTGTCCTGCCTCGGCGCCTACGGTCGTCCTGCCCTGCCGCAGACCTTTGCTGAACTGGCCATAAACCTGGACGGTGCGGGCGTCGCTGGCCTCGGGGACGTATGCCAACAGCACCTGCTCCCCTGCGAAAAGCTGGTTGGCGGTCACAGGGCTGGCGTCCCAAGCATAGCGGGCCGAGAGGTTGGCGAAGAACGACGCCACGGGGTTGCGGTGGCGGGCAGAGACGGTAACAGAACGTTCGCGGGAGGTTGCGCGCGCGGGATATCCGGCCCTGATGTTGCGGTAGTCGGTCATGATTGCCTGCGCTATCATCCGGCTCGGCTCGGCAGGCAGCAGCGCATAGCTCAGGCGGGCGCTCACGTCGGTTTTAGCGTTCAGCTGCCACCGTGCATAAAGCTCCGGCGCGAGCGAAATGTAGTTCTCGCCCGCATATCTCTTGTAACTGACGGGGGCAGCCGCCGTCAGCTGCCAGCGCGTGGTCTGGCGGGACGCTTCGGGAGAGAGGTATATGTCCAACAACGAAAAAACGTCGTCGCCGCTTGTGGGATAACCGATGTCGACACCTTCGAGGTTGCTTTGGAGGCGGTGCAGGTCGTAGTCGATCCCGCCGCGGGCGGATATGTTCCACTTCCCCGGCATCCAGCCGCAGCGTACTTCTGTGACTGTCCGCAAGTCGCCCGACAGCACCTGCTGCGCCATTGAGGTCCCCGCCGAGGTGACTGACAGCCATTGCGGGGATTGGGTGTAGCGGTTGAGCGACGATATTGACAGCAGCCGCTTTCCGATGCGCTTGAGTACGCGCAACTCGTTGGACAGGGCGAGCGACGATGTTTCGGCGTATTGCGCGAGCGACGTTGTGCCGCCTGACTGCGACAGGGCGCGGTGCCAGCCGGCATCTATGCAGAGGTTTTCTTTGAGGTATAGCTCGGGACGGTTCGCCTGCAACGCCCATTGCCCGCTCAGTGTGTGCGCGTGCGTCCTCATCGTGCTGGCTTGTGTGAACGTAGGGATATCCGGGTCAAGGTATTCCGTGGTGTATCCGGCCACGTAGTCGAGCCGGTCCGCGGAATATGCCGCATTGAGCTTCACGTCGAAGTCTTTCGCCTCGGCGTGCCAGGAGTTCGCGGTGCTGGCGAGCGTTGAGAGGTTGTCGCGCGCGCGGAGCCCGTCAAGGGGCGCGGCGGCGGGCTCGAGGGATATTCCATAATCCCACAACTCGTCGCGGTAGTTGTTTCCGAAGAGCTGGTCCGCGGTGTGGAGCGCTGTTTGCGGCGCCGGGTCCCATCCGGTGTTGTTGACGCGCGCGCTCTCCATGTTCTGCCATTTTCCGGAGATGCGCATGGCGAAGAGCGAGGCGTCGCCGAGCAGGGGGTATGCGCCGAGCGCCGCGCTGGCTATTGCCGCCCACCGCTGGCGGGCGTCCTCCTTGAGTTTTATGTTCAGCCCGGCCTGGTTGGAGAACTCCAAGCCCTGCAAGACGCGCAGTGGCTGGTGGTTCTCGATGACCTCGACGGCGGCCACGTCCTCTGCCGGCAGGTTTTCGGTGGCAAGGTTGTATCTCCCGTCCGCGAAGTCCGAGCCGTCGATGTAGAACTTGTTGATTGGCTCCCCGTTGTATTTTATGGCGCCGTCGCCGTCGATTTCTATGCCCGGCAGGCGCTTCAGGACGTCGGCTATGCTGCGGTCGTGCTCCCGCGCATATTTGCTGGTGTAGTAGACCAGCGTGTCGCTGCGTTGCTCGATGGCGGGGGCTTCGACTGCCACGTCGCGCAGGCGCGTCGGCTCTGCTTGCAAGCGTATCGTGGCGTTGGGCATAGGCTTCTCCAGCGGGAAACTGCATGTGCGGTAGCCCATCAGCTGCACATGCGCCGTAAAGCTGCCGTCGGAGTCGCCTGCGAGGTCATATTCCATGGCAAAGGACCCGTCGGCGGCGGCTACGGCATATTCCAAGAGCCGCCCGCCGCTATCGGTGATGCGGACGACAGCTCCCGGCAGTGGCCGGGAGCTCGTGCCGTCGACTATAGCACCGCTCAGCACGCCCGTCTGCCCGCGGAGCGCGGGCAGGATGAAGAGCGGCAGGAGCATTGTCAACAAGGCTTTTGCCATGGTTTACGGGTGTTTATCTCCAATCGCGTTCGATGTAGTCGAAGGGCGGTTCTTTCGCTTGGGTGAGGTCAGTGCGCGTGGTGCCGTCTATCCCGACGATTTGCATTTGCACGCCGGAGACGGTTTGCATGTATCCGATCGGGTCGCGGTCGTATTTGTGTTTGGTGGCATAGTATTTCCCTCGGGTCGTCTTGTTGTATTGCGCTTTTGGCATCGTAATCGCCCGGCTGGCCTGCGAATTGATGCCTGTGCATACGAAACTGTAATGGTTGGCTTTGTCGCTTGCCTCCATGATGAATCCCGGCAGGCCTCCGAACTTCCACGGGCCGTCGGCGACGGGTATTTCGTCGCAATACCATGCCGTCCACTCGCGTCCGCGGAACACGCAATCGGCGCGGCGGCAGGTGTACCCGAGTATCTCCTTGGTTTCTTCCGACAACGTCCATTCTTGCTGGGGGATATCTTCTTCATAAAGGAACCAGTCCCCGGCAATCTTGTCGGTGGTAGTGAACTTCCCGGCCGGGTAGTTCTTGTAGACGGAGAAAGCCTCTCCCCCCGCATAGCGCGCCGGATTGCCCTGTATGTCGTCGGCAGTCGCCGCGCGGAGCAACGAGTCGACCTGCATGGCGCGGTAGCTCGTGAATTTCGACATACCGTAGGTCACCTGCAACATCATCATGTCGCTGGCGCAGGAGGTGACGTCGGCCGTGTCTTTGAGGTACCGGTAGTCGTAGACGAACTCCATGACCGCGTCGCCTATTTCCTGCAGCTCGGGCTGCGCGCCAAGGTTGAATATCGTTGATTTCCCGTTCACGTAGGTTACGACCCTCTGCTGCGCCGCCGCCGGAGCGGACAGGGAGCAGGCGGCAATGACTGCCAAGAATGCTTTTTTCATGATGCTTGATGTTTTAGTGTTGTATGCTGGGCAAAGATGCACGGAACCGGGCGCGGGAATGGAAGATATTCATTACTGAATCATTACGGAATCCTTACTGAATTATTACGGCGCCGCCTTTTCCCTCCCCAAGCGGCTGGCGGATTGGAACGACACACCTAATTTTGCAGCATGGAGAGAAGAATCAAAACACTCTACGGCTTCACGGCCGCCGTCATCGTGCTCTTTGCCGCCATGCAATGCCTCTGGCTTTATTCTCGATACAGCTACACCTTGCACGACTACCAGGACACATTATACAGCCGTGTGCTTGATGCTATTGAGGAGTTGAACGAACTGAGACGTGCCAGCGCCGACGACAGCCTGCGCGTTTTGTCGAACATGAGGCTCTCCGTGAGCAATGGCGCGCACCGTTTCGAGTTTGAAGTATACACCGTCGACACACGCCTGTATAATACAGGTGATTCCATTGCGCTTGCGGACTTGGAACGTATGCGCGCGGCGGGATATCCGTCAGGAATCGAAAAACATGCCTTCTCCATCGACGGCGCAGCCACTGAAAGCAGCGTGTTCGACGCCCTCGAACGCTTCCGGCTTGACGAATATGCCCCCATGGACGTTGGAACGCTGGATTCGTTGCTGCGCGGCGGCGGCATCGGGATCAGGAGCATAGAACTGGGGCGCGCCGACACGATGATGTGGCATCCTCTGCGTGCAGGGGACCGCAAAAGCCTCGTGGTCACATATCCCTACGACATATTCGAAGGGGAATACGTCCGCATCGATTGCTCCGTGGCCTTGTCGCTCGTCATCAGGCAAATGGCCGGCGCCTTGCTGCTGTCGCTTCTCCTGTCTGCGTTGCTCGTAGGTTGCTTTGCGGCGCAAATATCCACCATCAGCGAGCAACATAGGATTGAAAACCTCCGGTCGGATTTCGTCCACGCCATGATACATGAACTCAAGCGGCCGATAGCTACGCTCAAGATGTGCGTCTCATACTTTGCGAACGAAAAGCTCATGAAAGACGCGGCGAGCAGGCATGCGGTGATTGATGACTCGCACCTGGCGCTGGACAGCCTGTCTGCCTGCTTCACGAAACTGCGCGACTTGACTTTCAGCAGGGCTGCGGAAATCCCGCTGAACCTGTCCTCGTTCAGTTTGCGCGGCTTGCTGGACGCTTGCGTCGGCAAACTGGCCGCGCCCGGCAACAAAAAGGTTGAAGTGGAAGTGCAGCAGGGCCCGGACATAACCATAACGGCCGACAAGATACACCTCATAAACATCGTCGACAACTTGCTGGAGAATGCAGTCAAGTACTCGCCCGGGGACGTTAGCATAGAAATCGGATACCAGGAGCTGGGCAACGACAGCATACGCATATCCGTCAAGGACAACGGCGCCGGCATATCGGAAGAGGACCGCAAGCACGTCTTTGAGAAGTTCTACCGCGGCCGCGCTGCTGCCAGCAAGGGGATACCCGGCCTGGGGCTCGGTTTGACTTATGTCCGGATGCTCGTCGAGGCGCATCGCGGCACGATACGCATAGATAGCGGGCAAACACCGGGAACAACATTCATCATTGAATTACCGCAATGAAAACGAGCGCGATAAACATCCTGCTGGCGGATGACGACGTGAAGAACTCCCTGCTGCTGAAAAAGTTCCTTGAACTTGAGGGATATAATGTGTCGTATGCACCCGATGGCACGACTGCTTGGGAAATCTACACCCGCCAGCGCCCCGATTTGATATTGCTTGACGTCAACATGCCCGCTCCGAACGGCTTCGAGCTTGCAGAGCGAATCCGCAAGGAGGACAACAAGGTGCTCATCTTCTTCCTTACGGACCGAACGGAGAAGGCCGACAGGCTCAAAGGCTTTTCTTTGAAGGGAAATGACTATATCCCGAAGCCGTTTTATCCCGAAGAACTCATCGCGAAGATAGCCGAGCGCTTCGAGCAGAGGAAAATCGACGCGCAATGCCTCTATGCGATAGGGAAAACCAAGTTCGACAGCAACCTGTCGTCGGTCTCGTTCGGCGGCGTGACGCGAAACCTCTCCGCAAGGCAGACCGACATCCTCGTGCTGCTTGCGCAGAGTGCCGGGAAGTTAGTCGCACGCGATGAAATACTTGAAACGGTGTGGGGGGACGCGAGCTATGCCAATTCAATGTCTCTGAACGTGCAAATCACCTATTTGCGGCATATCCTCGCACCTGACGAAACGATAAGGATAGTATCGATAAAGAAAAAAGGATATGTCCTGCAGGTCACGGGCTGAGGGCGGGCGCGGCGCGGTATACGCGTCAAAAACGATAGGAGAGGCCGAGCTGCACGTTGCCCGGAATCTTCTTGTAGAGTGAAGTGCTCGTGTAGTAAAGGCTGTCGTAGACTCCGATCCATTCCATATCCTTCAGGTGCAGCAGGTTTTCGCCTGAGGCTCTTATGCCGACTTTCCCTATTTTATACTCGCTGCTGAAACCGAGGTCGACGGTGCTCTGGTTGTAGTACATGCTCTCTGAATTAAGGTAGCTTGCATATACCGATGCCTTGAATCTGTCGCGGGAATAATGCAACCGCCCGGTTGTCGTCCACTCGTGGATGTCGTTTTTTACGCTCGTGCCCGGCAACGAGGTGTTCCGGTAGTTGTAGCTGACTTCTAATTCGGCGTTGAAAGGCGATTTGTACCGGGAAGTGAAGCTCAGGCCCGCGCCCAGGTTTTGCCCTTTCACCCGGTTCTCAGAATCGTTTATGACAACATTGTAATTGGTTTGGGAAAACGACCCGGTGAGCTTGGCGTCGACTGGCATGAATGAGATTCCTTTGTTGAGGTAAAACCTTGCCATGCCAACCTCGCGTTTGCCTCCGTCGCGGTAGGTTATGCTGCTTGTGATTCCGTCCTGGGATATGGAAGACAAAGGCAGGTTGCTCTTGTTTGCGTAGCTCGCCAAAACGAAGAACGTAGTGTTGGTGTACAAGTCGTAGATGCTGTAGTTCATTGATATGTTTGCCTCGTTGCTGAAGAACTTGCTTAGAGTCGAGCCCTGCACGATATTGTCATACCCGGTGACCCTGCGCCGTTGCGAAAGGTAGTGCACTTCAACTGGGTCCGTGTCGTAGCTCGCTGCAAGGTTAAGCCTGTGCCTCGGGGTGAACACTAAATTCATGGATAGCTCGGGAGAAGCCGTTCCTTTTAGCTTGCTCCTGTTGGAAATGCTCTCATGGAAATCGTTGATGGAAAACTTGCCTCCCAGTCCGAACCTTAATAGCCCTTTGTTCTTTTCCAAGCGAACGGATGCCATATATTTGTGCGTTCTCGACTTGTCCTGCTCCGCTGCCGCCTCGTTTTCGGAATATGCCAGCCTGTCGCCAGAATACTGGTAAGCAAGCGAAGCGTTCAAGTTTACATTGCCAAGCAGAGGAAACACATATCCAATCTCGGAAGAAACCTCCGTCGTTTGCTTGAGGCTCTTGTTTGAAAACAAATAGGGGTATATGCCATCATCGTTCGGGAGGTACGAGATTCCCAGCAGCATGCTGTCGCTTTCAATATCGTAATTGCCATCCCTGTTTGCCATTTCAAAGTGGATGTAGGTGTACAATATCCCGCTCCCGAGCAGAAGGTTGGAACTCAAGTCCTGGACAAACTGCATGCCGGTGAAAGCATTGTTGTTGTCAGACGACATTGACCGGCCGAGAATGCTGTTGCCGACGACTTCCCGGGAAAGGTACCTGCTCAGGCTGAAATTAGTCGAGGCGTTCAGCTCGAACCTTTCGCCGGGTTTCCATGACTCCTTGAAGCCGGCGGACAAGTAATGGTTTTTGTTGTCATTGTATTCGTTGCTTAAGTTCATGACATCGCCTGAAAAGTACTGCTCTTCGCTTTGGCTGCTGGCTTTCAGGAATGAACCGTTGTAGATGGCGTTGCCCTTGAAACTGAACTTTTCGGAAGCCTCGTAAGTAGAGTTGAGCGACAGCACCCCGTTCGTGTTTTCATAGACGTTGCTCGGGGGATAAAGCAGGTTTGCTTCATCGGAGGACAGGCTGTAAGTGCTTTTGTTCTGGCTCAGCAGGTTGTCTATCCCTACGATGCTGTTGATGTATTCCTCTATCGAGAAAACTCCAGCGCCGGTGTTGTTTGCCGATAGCATGGCCGAGAAGGAGCCCTTGCCTGACATTTGCAGCAATGCGGATTTTGCTTGGAACTTATTCAAGTAGCCTCCCGACAACTGCGCCGACCCGTTCAAGGCGTGTTGTCCCGTCGTTTTTATGTTCAGCGCTGCAGTCTCGTCATTCTCGAAATCGTTCGTGATGCTTTTTTCCTTGTAGTTCATGAGGACTTCGGCACTTTCCATCAAGTTTGCCGGCAGGTTTTTTATTGCCAAGTTCTTGTTTGAGGACAGGATATCCTTGCCGTCAATGAGCACTTTCTGCAGGGTTCTTCCTGCGTAGGAGACCTTGCCGCTTTCGCTTACCTCCATTCCCGGCACCTTGCGGAGCACCTCGCCGATGTTTTCCTCCGTCCCGCTGGCGTAGAGCTTCGTGTCGATTGATATCGTATCGCTTGAAAACCTCAACCCGGAATAGTTTCCTTTCACCGTCACTTCGTTGAGCAGATGCTCATCCTCTTCCATCTCAATCTTGAAGTACCGGGAAGTGTCCCCCAACTTGCTTTTCGCTTCTTTGTACCCTAAACAACGCACTACGATCCAATCGCTTGCCTCTATGCCTGCATCGATTTCGAACTCGCCTTTGTCGTTCGTTATGGCATATCCTTTGATGGCCGAAAGCGACGTGCTGTCGGCAATTGCAGTCACTGATGCGTAAGGCACCGGCTCCGACTTGCTGTGCACGCTTCCCCTTATCCGGTTTTGGGCACTGGCTTCCGCAACTCCTATGGCAATCAAAACGGCTGCCACAGAAACCTTGACGAAAAGCGAACGTGTTTTGTCCAGATGCGCCAAAATCACATCGTAATGACTTTGACCTTGATGCCGCTTTCGCTGCCTTGCGCGCCCAATTCCTCTTGCTTCTTTTTTCTCAGGGCGTTAAACTCCTCCCTGCTCGTCTCTTTTCCTTTCCTGGGGGCTTCTATCTGCAAGGCGTCGCGGTGCAGGTTTATTTCATGGAGGACATATTGGTTGTATGGAGTTTCCAGCTCGACTATAAGCCCGGGCAGGCCGTAATATCCCAACGGCCCGAAGCTCACGGGTATTTCCGGGGCAAACCATGCCACTATGTCCGTGTCTGATTTCAAAACCGCTTTGGTGCAGGTCATCTCAAGGATTTCCTTTGTTTCAGGAACGAGCTCCCATTCATATTCCTCAAGCTCTTCTCTTATAAGGAAAGTCCTGTCAAGTATGTTTTCCTGCGAGACTGTCACCTTTTCATTCATGTCCATGTAGATTGTGGTCCCTGCACCACCAACCACCATGATGTTAGTGTTGCTTTTCTCCTCTAGAAGGGTCTCGAAGAGATATTTCCCGTTTGACACTTTCATCGAGAAGTTCTCCACCCTCTTTGACAACTGGCTGAGGACCAAATTCCTTGTGCTCTCGTCTTCTATCTCCACGAAATCCTCCGGGATTTTCATCACGGCGGTGTATTTGCACTCAAGGTTCTGGCCGTAGGCACAAGTGCAAGCCAACGCCACCAGCGAAACTAATGCAATGATTGTTTTGTTCATGGTTCCTGTCGTTGTTTTCTTTGTCCATACCTGCATGACGGCTGTCAATATATATATACAAATATATAATATCTCTCTGCCGAAAAGCATATTTATGGATTTTTTGCTAAAAAAGTGTCAACATGGGGCGGCTACGACGCCCGGCCATGCCAACACCCTTGCGAAACGTCCTCGCCTTTTGCAGGGGTCTCAAATTTGAACAAGAACTTCCTTACCAGCAATTCAGGCTTCGTATCCCACCCTTTTATTG
>CAZWPW010000052.1:0-10731 GCA_964635525.1 uncultured Bacteroidaceae bacterium | reverse complement strand
GGACGTTATGCGGCTTATGCCGGCATCCTGCCGTGTTCCAGGCTGGGCGCGCATTGTTCATGCAGTGCGGCTAATGACGGGTCATGCGGCTGGCGTTGGCTGGTTTCCTGCTGCCTCGAGGCGCGCTATACGGCTTGCAAAATCGCATTAAATGCGGCGTGGCGGCTTCGCGTTAATGCAATTTTTTGTAGTTTTGCAGCAATTTGGAAAGCAACCATCTACGATTATGCACGAAGTCAAGAAGTTTGCAGAGCACGGTCGTTTAGACCTTTCTCAAGTCAACAAGGAAGTTTTGCAGGAATGGGATGCGGCCGGCATCTTCCGCAAAAGCATGGAAGCGCGCAGCGGCTCGCCTGCGTTCGTTTTCTACGAAGGCCCCCCGTCTGCCAACGGAATGCCAGGCATACACCATGTCATGAGCCGGACCATAAAGGACATATTCTGCCGCTACAAGACGATGAAAGGTTTCAAGGTCAACCGCAAGGCCGGATGGGACACGCACGGCTTGCCTGTCGAACTGGCCGTGGAGAAATCGCTTGGAATAACGAAAGATGACATCGGAAAGTCAATAAGCGTAGCCGGCTACAACGCCGCCTGCCGCAAGGAAGTGATGAAGTACACGAAGGAATGGTCGGACTTGACCCACATGATGGGTTACTGGGTTGACCTTGACGACCCTTACATCACTTACGACAACCGCTATATCGAAACGTTGTGGTGGCTTTTGAAGCAACTATACGACAAGGGATTGCTGTACAAAGGATATACCATCCAGCCTTATTCCCCGGCTGCCGGCACGGGATTGAGTTCGCATGAGCTGAACCAGCCCGGCTGCTACCGCGATGTCAAGGACACCACTGTAACGGCTCAGTTCCTGATAACCAATCCGAAAGATGAGATGACACATTGGGGCAGGCCGTATTTCCTGGCATGGACGACGACCCCTTGGACCCTGCCCTCTAACACGGCACTGTGCGTTGGCCCGAAGATCGACTATGTTGCCGTGCAGACTTATAACCAGTACACAGGCGAGCCCATAACTGCGGTGCTTGCAAAGGCTCTGTTGCATGCGAACTTCGTCCCGGCCGGCGAGGGTGCAGACCTCGGCAGCTACAAGAAAGGCAGCAAGCCAATCCCCTACAAAATCGTAGGCGAGTACAAGGGCACCGACCTTGTGGGCATGCGCTACGAGCAACTGCTGCAATGGGTTGACCCGGGAGAGGGCGCGTTCAGGGTTATCTCAGGCGACTTCGTGTCGACTGAAGACGGCACAGGAATAGTGCACATCGCCCCGACTTTCGGTGCAGATGACGCCATGGTCGCCAAGGCATCGGGAGTTCCCCCGCTGCAGTTGGTGAACAATAAAGGCGAAGCCCGCCCGATGGTTGACACCAAGGGCAGGTTTTACGAGATTAGCGACCTTGACGCAGAGTTCGTCAAGCGTTCAATCAACGCCCCGGAATACGCAAAATGGGCCGGCCGGTACGTCAAGAACGCCTATGGGCCGGGGTTGTCAGACGACAACGAGACGCTCGACGTGAGCATCTGCATGGAGCTCAAGCTCAATAATAAGGCGTTCAAAATCGAGAAGCATACCCACAACTACCCCCACTGCTGGCGAACTGACAAGCCCGTGATATATTATCCTCTCGACAGCTGGTTCATCAAGTCGTCGGCTTGCAAGGACATGATGATCTCGCTGAACAAGACCATCAACTGGAAACCCGAAAGCACCGGCACCGGACGCTTCGGCAAATGGCTTGAGAACCTCAACGACTGGAACCTGAGCCGCTCGCGCTATTGGGGCACACCGCTCCCGATTTGGCGCACTGAGGACAAGAGCGAGGAGATGTGCATAGGGTCTGTCGAGGAACTGTGGAACGAGATTGAGAAATCGGTTGCCGCCGGCTTCATGCAAAGCAACCCCTTTGGCGGTTTCACACCGGGCGTTTACACGAAAGAGAACTATGACAAGGTAGACTTGCACCGCCCCTTTGTGGACGAGATTGTGCTCGTTTCGCCGAAAGGCAATCCGATGCACCGTGAAAAGGACTTGATTGACGTCTGGTTCGATTCGGGCGCCATGCCTTTCGCGCAGGTGCATTACCCGTTCGAGAACAAGGAAGCCGTCGAGGATGGCTCTGCTTTCCCTGCCGACTTCATTGCCGAAGGCGTCGACCAAACGCGCGGATGGTTCTACACGCTCCATGCCATTTCGACTATGGTCTTCGGGCAGGTATCGTTCAAGGCGGTCATTTCTAACGGTTTGGTGCTTGACAAGAACGGCAACAAGATGTCAAAACGCCTCGGCAACGCCGTCGATCCGTTCAAAGCCATTGAGGATTACGGTTCCGACCCGTTGCGTTGGTACATGATTACCAACTCGTCGCCTTGGGACAATTTGAAGTTCGACCTCGAGGGCGTTGACGAAGTCAGGAGGAAGTTCTTCGGGACGCTCTACAACACCTATTCTTTCTTTGCGCTTTACGCCAACGTCGACGGCTTTGATGCCAATGCCGCCATGCTGCCGCTTGATGCCCGCCCAGAGATTGACAGGTGGATACTTTCCGAGCTAAACACCCTTGTCAAGGATGTCGACGAGAGCCTTGGCGACTACGAGCCGACGAAGGCCGGCAGGCTGATATCGGATTTCGTCGTTGACAACCTCTCCAACTGGTACGTTCGCCTTAACCGCAAGCGTTTCTGGGGTGGCAGCCAATCGACTGACAAGACCTCTGCGTACCAGACGCTCTACACATGCCTGCTGACAGTGGCGAAGCTCATTGCTCCTCTTTCGCCATTCTATGCCGACAGGCTCTATCGCGACCTGACCTCCTCGGTTAGCAGCGGGAAGTTCGAGTCAGTGCATCTTGACTTCTTCCCCGAATGCGATGAAAGCGCTATTGACACGAGCCTTGAGAAGAAGATGCAAATGGCGCAGCAAATAACGTCTATGGTTCTCGCCTTGCGCCGCAAGGTCAGCATCAAAGTGCGGCAACCCCTGCAGTCAATCATGATACCTGTCGGCAACGACCAAGAGGCAAAGGAGCATTTGGAAGATGTCAAGCAGCTAATCCTCAGTGAGGTTAACGTCAAGGAGTTGCGTTATGTCGACAACACTTCTGGCATATTGGTGAAGAGCATCAAATGCGACTTCAAGAAGCTCGGCCCGAAGTTCGGCAAACTGATGAAGGATGTCAACAAGCGCGTAACCCAAATGACCCAAGACGAGATAGCCTATTTGGAATCAAACGGGGCAATCACCTTTGACATAAACGGACATGAAACCACGCTGACGAGCCAAGACGTTGAAATCCACAACGAAGACATCCCCGGCTGGCTTGTTGCCAACAACGGAAAGCTGACCGTGGCCCTTGAAGTGGAACTGACCGACGAGCTGCGCCAAGAAGGAATAGCGCGGGAGCTGGTCAACAGAATCCAAAACCTCAGGAAATCATTCAACTATGACATCACCGACAAGATTTGCGTGACCATGGGCAAAAACGAAACTGTCGAGGTTGCTGTGAACAGATATAATACATATATTTGCAACCAAGTTCTTGCAAAAGAAATCGTTGTTGACGAGAACCTTGAGGGCGGCGTTGACGTGGATTTGGATTTTGCTACCGTCAAGATATCAATAAAAAAGACATAACCTTTCAGCGTATTAATAACCATGAGCGAAAAGACAAGATACTCCGACGAGGAATTGGAAGAATTCCGCAAGATAATCCTTGAGAAACTCAACAAGGCTCAAAGGGACTATGACGAAATGCGTCAAAGCATGATGAACAAGGACGGCAACAACATAAACGACACCTCTCCTACTTACAAGAACCTTGAAGAGGGAGCCAACACCTTATGCCGTGAGGAGACGGGGCAGCTTGCCCAAAGGCAGCTCAAGTTCATACAAAGCCTGAAGGCGGCATTGGTCAGGATTGAGAACAAGACCTACGGCATTTGCCGCGAAACGGGGAAACTTATTCCGGCCGAGAGGCTACGGGCAGTTCCTCACGCCACATTGAGCATCGAAGCGAAGAACAACAAGAAGTAATAACTGTATCCGTGCCAATCCAGCTCCGGTGCGGGAAAACAGCATCACCTTACTTATGACGGCAAAGGGCAAAAGGACTTGCATGTGCATTGCCACGATTGTTTTTATTGTCATCGTTGACCAAATCATCAAGTATGAAGTAAAAACAAACATGTTCCTTCGCGAGAGCATCCACATTGCCGACTGGTTCCAAATCCTGTTCATTGAGAACACCGGCATCGCATGGGGCTTGCAAATCATGCCCCAGTTGTTCCTGACGCTGTTCAGGATAGCTGCAGTCGGTGTCATTGGTTATGCTTTGGCCAAGTCGATATCCGGCGATGCGAAGAAAGGTTTCTTGATATGCATCTCTATGATTTTCGCCGGCGCGACGGGCAACATCATTGACAACATCTTCTACGGCGCGATTTACACAGAAAGCACCCCTTTCTCAAAGGCTGTCCTGACAAGCATTGGCGATGGTTATGGCGGTTGGCTGCACGGCAAGGTAGTCGACATGTTCTATTTCCCTATCATTGACACTTACTGGCCTGAATGGATGCCGTTTGTGGGCGGCGACCATTTCATATTTTTCAGCCCGGTGTTCAATTTTGCCGACGCGTCGATAAGTTGCGGGCTGATTGCCTTGGTGCTATTCTACAGCAAACACCTTAACAAGTTGCTCAATGGCAAGTCAAAGACGTAAGCTCCTTGTTGCTATTGCCATGCTTATGTCGGTGGTTGCCAGCTGCAAGGACTCTGTTCCCAGAGACATCCTTCCTCCGCGCAAGATGGAAAGCCTGCTGTATGATTACCACATGGCCCAATCGGTTTCCGCCAACATCCCGGCATCCGAGAGACACAAGAAAGAACCCTACAAGAATTACGTCCTTGAAAAGCACCGGGTCGATGAAGAGTTGTTTGATTCGTCGATGGCGTGGTACTCGCGGCACACGAGCTATATGGTTGACATCTACGAGAAGGTCCTGCAAATGGTCACTTCACGGCTTGAAACCGCCAATGACATTTTGCGCTTGAGGGAGAACAAATTCATAAAAGCCATTTCCGCTGACACAGCAGACGTTTGGGGAGGAAGAAACACATACGTTTTGACGACCTTGCCTAACAGTTCCCTCGTGATGTTCAAAGAAAACATTGACACTACGTTCCATTCGGGCGACAAGATAGTTTTCAAGGCAAGGTACCAGTTTCCAAGCGACAGCCTGCCCAAACCGCAGATAATCACGACGATTGCATTGACCTATTCGAACGACTCGACACTGAACTACTCCTCGTCGTGCAGCACGAACGCCGTTGATTCGATTGTCATTGAGACGTTGGAAGAGCAGCTTAAAAAGCTTGCGCTATCGTTCTTCATCACTCCGCCTGCCGACTCTATAGGCAAGCGCGCGGCATTGGTCACCGACATAGAGTTCTGCCGCTACCACAAGCCAAGCATCAGTAATACTTCCACGAATTAGCGTATTTCTCATTATGCAGTTTGTAGCGGTATGCCTTGCTGAAAATACGCTGCAACAGATCCTCCATTGAGAAGACGAAAACGACACCTGCACCGCCTGATGTTGCCGCAGTGAAGTTCCCCAAAGAGAATGGCGGGCGGTAGGCATTGGCATTCTTTGGCATTGAGACAGACATCAATGAGTTCATGGTCAACATATGTATGGGCTCGGAATCGTATTTCAGGACACAATGGTATGGCTTGAGCGTCAACATGATGCTTGCCGTCTCGTCTGGAGAATAATTATGGAAATGCTCGACGCCGGAAAATTTAATTGCAATTGAATCCTCTATTTGTTCATGCTTGAAGTTCAACCCGAAGTTGATGCTCGACGCCGGCTCCAACCTTGCGGAATCGGCAGCATTGCCTGCGTCATGTGTTTCTTGGGAAAAAACATGGCATGCCGAAGCAAACATAAGAAGCAAAGCAATGGCAAGTTTGCAGGAAAACCCTTTGTAGCAGATTGTGCCCACCGTAAATCACATAATTGCAAATACTAAATTATGGAAGCCGCAGGTTAGGGCAAAATCCTTTATGTTTAATTGATATGATTTAATATTAGGCAACAAGCTATAGCGGGGAAACAATTTTTCCGCACCATGTATCCATGCGCAAGAATGATGCATGCGGTCACTCAAGGCAGAGGTCAAAGGTTCTGACTAAATCGGCTATGTCGGGGTTCTTTGCTTGGAGTTCATTGAATTTTTCCTTGGGCGAGACTGCTATCTTGACTTGCGAGAGGTCCATTACTGTCACTTGCATGTCAATCTTGCTGTTTTTCAATTCCCTCCTCAGTGTGCTGACTATTTCCTTCTTGAATGCCATAAGCATTTCTTTGACCCTCTCAGTTTCGACTTTGATTTCAAAGACGGTGTCTGAAAGCAGCTTTGGGGTCATATTCAACATTCTCGCGCTTACCGCCTTTTCCTCCATTGGCATTTTGTTTGCGAACAAACGCCATTGCACGCCGAGCTCGTTCTCGTCAATTGGGAGATCCTGATACCCGCCAGCATCGGATACAGCATCTTTGCCGTCAGATTGCGATTGCGAAATGCGATCCTTTTCGTGTTTTTCATTCTCTATTTTTATCGAAAATGATTTCCTCCCTTTCGGCGGCTTCGAGGCTATTGTATATGCAGGTTGCGATTCGGCAGCAACAGCATGAGATGCCGCCACTGTTGTTTTTTCTTCAGGTGTTTTTGCCGGAATCTGTTCCTGCACGCCCTGCTGCACCTTTCCTTGGGCGAACACTGGTTTTATCTCTTGAGGGCGTTGCCCGGAAGAGGTGTCGTCACCGTCGTCGCCCATCTGTGCTATCATTATCAGCGCAAGTTCGACCTGCAACCTTTTGTTTCTGCTCTGCTTGTAGCGGGTGTCACATTCGTTGGCCAACTTCAAAGCATTACAAATGAAATCCTGCGTCAAGCGCATTGCCTGTTCGTGATAACGTTTCCTGGCATCATCCGGCACTTCGAGCAGCGGCAACGTCACCTTGTCACGGCTTACGAGCAAGTCGCGCAGATGCTCTGACAGACCTCCTATGAATTGTCCGGGGTCAAATCCTTTTTTGACGACACTGTCCAAAAGCATCAAGAGGTTCGGCACATCCTTGTTCATGACAAGTTCAACTGCCTTGAAATATACGTCGTAATCTATCACGTTAAGGTTCGACAACGTACCTTGGTATGTCACCTTCCCGTTGCCATAGCTTGCCACTTGGTCGAAAATCGAAAGCGCGTCGCGCATGCCGCCGTCGGCCTTTCGCGCAATCACGTTAAGTGCCTCGTCCTCGGCTTCGATGCCCTCGCTTGCCGCGACATACTTTAAATATGAAACTATGCCGGGCGCTTCCATCCTGTTGAAATCATATATTTGGCAGCGCGAAAGAATTGTGGGCAACAGCTTGTGCTTCTCGGTGGTTGCGAGGATGAATATCACATAGGAAGGAGGCTCCTCCAGTGTTTTCAAGAACGCATTGAATGCCGCCGTTGAGAGCATGTGGACCTCGTCGATGATGTAAACCTTGTATTTCCCTATTTGTGGTGGCACTTGCACCTGTTCGGTGATCATCCTGATGTCATCGACCGAATTGTTTGATGCAGCGTCAAGCTCATAAATGTTCATCGAACGCCCTTCGTTGAACGACTTGCACGACTCGCATACTTCGCAGGCTTCTCCGTTGGCAGGATTCAAGCAATTTATGTTCTTGGCGAATATCCTCGCGCAGGTTGTCTTGCCCACGCCACGCGGCCCGCAGAACAAATAAGCATGAGCCAGCTTGCCATTGGCTATAGCATTCCTCAACGTTGTAGTGAGCGCTGTTTGCCCCACCACGTCGCCGAACTTGGCAGGCCTGTACTTGCGTGCAGATACCATATAACGCTGTTCCATAGGGAAAAACATTGATTATTAGTTTACAAAAATACATTTAATTCCTGTGTCCGGAAGATACTAAGAAATATTATTCCTAATTTTGCAACAATAAATAACATAAATGGAGAAACATGTATATGTGGAAACTAATGGAACTATGGCGTTTCATGAAGAGGCACAAGTACTTGGTAGTCCTGATTGCTTTCACCATACATGTCACTTTCTTCGATGAAAACAACCTCATTACTAGGTTTCGCAACAAGATGACGATAAGCAAGCTCCAAAAGGAAATAAGCTATTACAAGCATGAATACGAAAAAAGCTCCAAGATGATAGAAAGCATCAATGAAGACCCGCGTTCGTTTGAGAAAATAGCGAGGGAGCGCTACATGATGAAAAAAGACAATGAGGACATATACATAATCAAGCAGAAATGAAGAGATTAGCAAACATAGCTTTCTTGCTTGGGTCATTGGCGATGTTGGCAGCACTCGTGGCAAAAGCGGCATATTGGCAACATGCGGGGATATTGTTCCTGTGCGGGAGCGTGGCAAGCGCAGCGGGCAGGATGGCCAACCGCAAGTCTGCCGCCAACATAGTCAAGCTAAGGCTTCAGAACCAACAAGTGCTGGCCTCGTTGCTGTTCATTGTAACAGGAGGGTTGATGACTGCCTTGCCAAGCAACGAGTGGATAGGCTGCCTGTGCATTGCCACAGTGTTTGAATTCTACTCGGCATTCAGGATATCTGCCATAGAAAAACGCGAAAGCCGTGACTTGGATAAACAAATGCAAGAGGAATGACACGGCAAATAATGAGAAATAAAAACTAAAACTAATAATAAGTACACTTAACATAACTATGGGATTGCTTCAAGACAAACTGGCCAAATATGATTTGCCACAAAAGGTAAAAGACAAAGGCGTTTACCCCTATTTCAGGTGCATAGAGAGCCAGCAGGATACGGAGGTCACAATGAGCGGCAGAAAGGTGCTGATGTTCGGTTCCAATTCTTACCTCGGGCTCACCAACCATCCAAAAGTGATAGAGGCTGCAGTTGAAGCCACAAGAAAGTACGGGACAGGCTGCGCTGGTTCCCGGTTCCTTAACGGCACGGTTGACCTGCACCTCGAACTTGAAAAAGAACTCGCCGAATTCGTTGGCAAGGAAGAAGCTATAATATATTCGACCGGTTTCCAAGTGAACCTCGGAGTTGTGTCATGCGTCACAGGCCGCGACGACTACGTCATTTGCGATGAGCTTGACCACGCCTCAATAGTCGAGGGGCGCAGACTGTCGTTCTCGAAAGGACTTAAATTCAAGCATAACGACATGAATTCACTAGAGAAGGTTCTCCAAAGCTGCGAGGCCGACAAAGTGAAACTGATTGTCATCGACGGTGTTTTCAGCATGGAAGGAGACATAGCCAACCTGCCTGAAATCGTAAGGCTTGCCAAGAAATACAACGCCTCCGTCATGGTTGACGAAGCCCACGGCATCGGAGTACTCGGTCGCCAAGGAAGAGGCACTTGCGACCACTTCGGGCTGACCGATGAAGTCGACCTTATCATGGGCACGTTCTCGAAATCGCTCGCCGCAATCGGGGGATTCATAGCAGCCGACAGCTCCATCATCAACTACCTGCGCCACAACTCGCGTTCATACATATTCAGCGCAAGCAACACGCCGGCGGCAACGGCAGCAGCAAGGGCAGCATTGCACATCATCAAGAGTGAACCAGAAAGGATACAGCACCTGTGGGACATCACGAACTACGCACTTGATTCATTCCGGACGTTAGGATTTGAAATAGGCAACACGTCAACCCCGATTATACCGCTATACGTCCGCGACATGGGAAAAACATTCGTAGTGACAAAGATGCTGTTTGACGAAGGGGTGTTTATCAACCCCGTCATTCCTCCAGCTTGCTCGCCTGAGGACACACTGATAAGGTTCTCGCTCATGGCAACGCACACGAAGGAACAAATCGACATTGCCATCGACAAACTTGCCAAATGCTTCAAGCTACTTCGCATAATCAAATGAATAAGCAAACATGCTCCACACACGACAGCAACAACTCGAAGCATTCAGCCGACTACTTGACATCATTGACGAACTCAGGGAAAAATGCCCATGGGACAACAAGCAGACATTCGAAAGCCTGAGAACCAATACCATTGAAGAAACCTACGAACTAAGCGAAGCCATAGCGGGTAACGATATGGCAAACGTAGAGAAGGAACTCGGAGACGTGCTGATGCACATAGTGTTCTACGCCAAAATGGGGACGGAGAAAGGCTTCTTCGACATAAAAGACGTTTGCGACAAGATTTGCGACAAACTCGTCTTCCGCCATCCGCACGTGTTCGGAGACATAAAAGCCGATGACACGGAACAAGTGCTAAAAAACTGGGAAGAACTGAAACTTAAGGAAAAAGACGGCAACAAAACCGTGCTCGGAGGCATACCACAAACCCTGCCATCAATCATCAAGGCATACCGGATACAGGACAAGGCACGGCATGCAGGCTTCGACTGGGAAAAAAGGGAGGACGTTTGGAACAAAATAAACGAGGAACTAAACGAGGTCAAAACCGCAATCGCCAGCGGGGGGCAAGATACCATTGAATCAGAGTTTGGCGACCTTATCTTCAGCATCATAAATGCAGCAAGGCTCTATGAAGTCAATCCTGACAATGCCTTAGAAAAGACAAACAAGAAATTCACTGCAAGGTTCAACTACCTTGAAGAAAACAGCAAAAAGGACGGCAAGAAGCTGAGCGAAATGACGTTGCAAGAAA
>CAZWPW010000051.1:0-10876 GCA_964635525.1 uncultured Bacteroidaceae bacterium | reverse complement strand
CAACGGATTAAACATGGTTGCAAAGCTACGAGAGTGTCGGTAAAATCTTGATACGCAAATCTATGCGGAACGGCGCAAAATGAAACAGAGACTGTTAAATCTGCACTTTCATCGGGTAATGACTAGGAAACCGTTCTTTTGCTTTAATCTGCTTTAAGACGGTTTTCAACTGTCTGCCCAACTTCTGCGTTTTTCCTCTAACTCCCTAATTATCAAATCCTGTTGCGTTAATCTGCTGCAATTCAGTGGTTATTCCAGAGATTATCCGTAATTCTGTTTCGGGTAATCATAGGGTCTTGCTCTTTAAATTGTTGTTTGTCAGGCTTAAAGTTACAAAGTAATCCTATGGTTACCAATTCTTTTTGGGGAGCCTCACTTGTGGGGACACAAAGGTTTGACAGCCTTAGTTGGTCAATATTGTTTCCATAATGCCTGCAAATCATTTGCAAACATGCCACCCCGCAAGACATGCTGTCACGTTGCCGGCAAAATTTGAATCCCATAATCCCTTGCAATTTGGTCTTCTTGAATCTTACCCCGGTTTATGGATAAGAATTGCAGCCCTCTTTTACAACCGCTGCTTTTCGTCGCTTGAAGAGTCGCCTTTGTACCTGCTTTTTGCCGTGTTGAAATTGTACCGCAGAGTCAACTGCACATAACGCGTATCGTCGTATCTGGCATAGTCAGCTACAATATTACTGTAATCCACGTACCATTTGGTCTTGTCTGTCTTAAAGATGTCGTTCACCATCAGGGATATGGTCAGCTTCTTGTCGAACAGCATCTTTGAGATGTTGACATTCGTTTGCAATGACGATTTGTATAAGTAGATGCCGGAGTTGCCCTCCGACCACCAAGTGGCATTGACAGCAAGAAACCATTCATGCGGGAAAGAGAACGAGTTGTTCAACCTCACCTTGAAAACAGGCTTGTCGTACGTCTTGCCTGACAAGCTGAGGTGCTGCCATCTCACGCCAAATTCGAAGTTGGGCAGCCAAAGGCCTACGGTCGGAGTATAGCTTAAGGCAAAGGAACTGTTCTTGACGCCTTTTATGTTGTCTGGTTTAACCAGAACAACAGAGCGCCCGTTGTACAATTCTATAATATGGGTTATACAGTCTTCATAAATGGTATAGCCAATGATTGCCCTGACGTCCTTGTAGCCAAAGATGCCGGTGAAAACGTTTTGCATTTGAGGCAATAGCAGGGGGTTGCCGCTCTCATAAATGTATGGTGAACTGTATTGTATGTTGCTTCTCAATAAGTTGTAAGAAGGATACGTGATTTTCCGCTCGTAGCTTATTGTCGCATGGATGTCATCATTTGAATAATTCGCAAAAACGTTCGGGAACAACTTGTGGTATTTCCTCGATTGTTCCTCATTCCACTCATTATTGCTGTAATAATCAAAAGCGATATCCTCGTAACGCAATCCGGCCCCGAAGCCCCACTTGCCGAACTGGAATTTGGCGGAGGCGAACAATGCCCAACGGTTCTGCTTGGTGACATCGTTGGAGTTGCTCAGGCCAATCGTGGTGTTGTCAATGTCATAAACTTGGTTCATGTCGGTGTACGAATACTCGGCTCCACCCTCAATGTTCATGTACTTGTTAGCGTAAGCCAGGACTCCTTTTGACCCGTAATAGCTGTACTGGCGGTTGTTGGCTGTGTTGACCTCAGCTATGGTGTCATTGGGGAACCATGAATGCATGTTGTTCTTCTCATTCCCTTTCAACCAGTCAAAATTGATATCCAAGGAAAGATTGCGGCCTAAGTTGCCGCTGAAATAAGCATTGACATTGTGTGAATGAAATGGAGTGTCGAACAATGAGCGTTGCTGCATCACCCCGCTTTCATTGTTGACTGTCTGGCTGATGTTGTCGAGCAAGTCGACTTCCCAAGTTGACTGATGGTAAACGTATTGCACGCCTGCCGAAACCTTTTTATTTGGATTGTAGTTTATCCCTCCTACCGCAGCTATGGAGTTGTTGTCCATTTTTTCTTCTTCTTGGTAGTCTATTTCATAAAACGCATCCTCTGCATTCAATCGCTGGCTGGTAGTCATCTCAACTTGCCGGCGGCTTTGTGACAGGTAAGCAGAGCCAAATATGTCCCAAGCCTTGCGCCGGTAGTTAAGTGCTGCATATTCATCTCCCGACCAGCGTTCGGAGCGTTTGACGCCAGAATACAGGGTCCCGCTCAAACCTTCTCCTTGCGGTTTCTCCGTTGTTATGTGGATAACGGCACCTACGGTGGAATCATATTTCGCGCCCGGAGTCATATTGACTTTTATGGTTTTTATATCTGACGGCATCAGCCAATCTAATTCGTTCATGTTTCGTACCAGCCTGTTGTTGATGTAAATAACAGGAGTGCCCTTGCCAAAGACTGTGATTCTTCCATTTTGGCTGCTTACAAAAGGCAACTGCCCAATAATGTCGGTTGTTTTGGGATATGTCTCTAATATTGTCCCTTTTACATTGGCAATCAACTGACCGTCTTTATGTTCATAAAGTTTCCGCCGGGCGACAACGACAACCTCGTCCAAGTCTGTTATGGGTTCCAACTCCACACGAATGGGAGATGCCGCTAATTCTACGAATTTTGTCTTGTAGCCGACAAACGAAACGCGGAGGTACATCTCCTCCGTGCATTCCGTCGAGAAAGAGAATTGTCCTTTCTCATCTGTCGTGCAACCTGCAATGATAGTGCTGTCAGCTGATTGGCACAGAGCGACATTGGCAAATTCAATGCTTTGCCCGTCACTATCCACCACTGTGCCTGTAATAGATTGCGCCCAACTCAACAAAGGCGTGAGCATAAGGATGACGACTAAATATTTTTTTGCTATAAAACAATTGGTTTTTTTCATAACGTATTAAATTAAGGTGGGTTCTATAATTATTCTCTTTTACTGTTTTGCATCGAAGAACCCATTAGCGGCACAAAACTACATCTCTCTACACAACAAAGATATGTAAAACAGAATTACCTCCCTATTGTTTGGATTATTTGATTATAGATTGGTGTGTTTTACCGTTTGGTTTGCTTTGAAATGATTGCAAATCTGATACGGAGCGATAAATTGTCTTTTTCATTGTTATTGTTTTTTACTCTTAATCTGGCTCAAAACTACTGTTTATGACGTTTTCATTCAAGGGTAAAAGTTTTACATGTCACTTTTTATCTAACCGATACACAATGGTTTAGAAATGATGGATAATTAAAAGTTTTACACGCCTCTTAAAAGTTTTACGGGTGTTTCAATTATGGATATGTTGCTGTATGGCTGCTCTATTTTTAGACCTCGGCAAAACTCTTTTTGATAATGGCAAGTATTCGCGTTGTAATTCTTCTTATCTGCCAGTTATGGAAAGGTGCAACGATGTTTTGCAGGAGGCTTGGAAAGGCCAATCAGTGAAGGGCAAAAAATACGGGACTCGTTTCGAATCCCGTACTACCCAATTACACAAAAGATATTATCGTGCTATAAAAACTGTCTTACTCCAAGCCTGCCGATTTTAGTTGTTCCAACCAACTGTCAATACGCTCCTCTGTCTTGTCTGATTCATTTACCTCATCAATGGGAAGCCCGCAGAATTTCCCGTCGGAAACCGCGTCGGAATCGTCATATGTGTATTCCGAAGCGTCAACCTCTCCGATGAAGCTGCATCCTGTCGATGCAAGGTCGTTGCGCAAAGTGCCAAGCGCACCGCAGAAAGTGTCACTGAACGAAGCCGAATCGCCGCAACCGAACAGTGCAACGAGCTTGCCCGAGAGGTCAATCTTTTGCAGTTTGGGAAGGAAATCATACCAATCGTCCTGCATATCGCCCGCTCCCCAAGTCGAACAGCCAAGCAACAGCACATCGTAGTTTGAAGCATCTTCTGCGTTTGCTTTTGCCACATCATGGACATCAGCAGAATCAACACCCAACTTGCTTGCTATAGTTTTTGCAACACTTTCGGTGTTGCCTTCACTTGATCCGTATAATATTCCAATCTTTTTCATCTCTTAGTTTTTAACGTTTACAGATGCAAATGTCGCGACATGCATAATGTGCGGCAATACCTACAATAAAGTATATTTGAAAGATGATTACACGTCCTGAATACCTCGTTTGCGTCACGAGCGGTGCATGGAACGCACTTTTGGAAACCTACATGGCCGTGCCGGGAAAGGAATAAAATCTATCGGACTTTGCTTTCGCACTTGGTTTCACCTCAATCAAGGTCGACGACAGTAATGCCAGCACCTCCCATCTCGACATGTTCGTCGTTGCATGAACGCACCCCAGGCACTGTGGCAAGGTAAGACCTGACAAGCGTACGCAAGATTCCGTTGCCTGTGCCGTGCAGTATGCGCACTCGAGACGCACCGACTTGCAACGCATCGTCAATGAAGTGTGTGACCGCCTGCACTGCCTCGTTGCCGCGCATTCCACGCACGTCAATCTCTTGCTTGAATTTCAGGCGTTTGTCGTATATCTCGTCCTGCGTATGCTGGCTTATGAACGTTGCCGGGCGGTTGGTGCTGCCCGTTGCAGCTGCGGCGCGCTGTAGATTTTCTAACTTGACATTGACTTCAACCATGCCGAACTGCACTATTGCTGTTGCGCCTCTGAGTTGTGTTATGCGCCCAACGGTTGTTTGGCCTTTAATCTTTACGGTGTCGCCCTCAGTCAACGGCTTCACAGCCTCTGGCTTTTGCCGGACTACGGCGGATTTGGCATTGCCACGGTTTTGTTGCCGGCGGCGGACTTTCTCTATCTTGCGGGATAGGGCCTTGTCATGCTCGTCGCCGGCTTCCAATCCAGCAACCTTGAGTCTCAGCTCGTCAATCTCGGCACGCGCCTTGCGCGTTGCCTCCCGTTCGGCTTGCGTTTCTTTTATTACCCTTATAGTGTTCTCTACCGTGGCGTTCGACTTCTTGATTATCTCGGCTGCCTGCTCCCTTGCCTTTGCCATGATTTCCCGTCTGTCGTTCCTGAGTTCTTCAATCAGTTTCTCGTAGCGTGCTATGGTTTCCTCTATCTGCTTCTCACGCTGGCGTATATTGTGGCGTTTGTTCTCCCAATAGCGTTTGTCGCGTATGATGTCCTGCACGTATTTCTCGGCATTGACATAATCGTTGCCCGCTATTTTCACCGCCTCGTCGATTACTTCAGCCGGCAAGCCAGTCTTGCGGGCTATCTCTATGGCGAACGAACTGCCCGGATTGCCTATGCGTAGCTGGAAAAGAGGCTCGAGGAGATTGCGGTCGTAGAGCATGGCACCGTTGACGATGCCTTCGTTCTCATCGGCGAAACGTTTCAAGTTGTGGTAGTGCGTAGTTATCACCCCGAATGCCCCCGCCTCATTGAAACGCTTGAGCACGGCCTCGGCTATCGCCCCGCCTATTTGCGGCTCTGTTCCCGCCCCGAACTCGTCAATGAGCAACAGGCTGCGCTTTCCGCATGACTTGATCATGTTCTTCATGTTCATCAAGTGCGATGAATAGGTGCTCAGGTTGTTCTCTATTGATTGCTCATCGCCAATGTCAATGAAGATGCTTTCAAACAGCCCGGCATGGCTCGACTCTGACATCGTTACAGGCATGCCGCATTGCAGCATGTATTGCAGCAAACCGACAGTCTTCAGGCACACAGACTTGCCTCCGGCGTTGGGGCCAGAGATGACAAGGATACGGCGCGAAGCATCAAGCTGCAAATCAAGCGGGACAACTTGCTTGCCTTGGCCGCGAAGCGAGAGCATCAACAACGGATGCACTGCCATTGACCAGTCGATTCCGCACGTGGTTTCAATCGAAGGCTTGACAGCTCCCGTCTCGCGTGAGAAAGATGCCTTGGCTGCAATGAAGTCCATCTCAGCCAAATAATCGTTCACGGCAAGCAGACCAGCGAGGTCAGGGCGTATGCTGTCGGCAAAAGCAGTTAATATCCTGACTATCTCACGCCTCTCGTCAGCTTCAAGCTCGCGGATTCGGTTGTTGGCATTGACCACTTCCACGGGTTCAATGTAAACCGTCTTGCCGCTCGCCGATTCATCATGCACTATGCCTTGGATACGCTTCTTCAACCCAGGAGCTACTGGAATCACCAGCCGGCCGTCACGCAGGGCAGGCGTAACATCGCCATCGATAAGCCCCTCCGTCTTTGCGCGGCGCAATAAGGCGTTCAGCGTGCGGGAGATACTGGCAACCGATGCACTTATCTCGCTCCTTATCCTTGCCAATTCTGGAGAGGCACTGTCCTTGATGCTCCCTTTTCCGTCAATGATGCGGTTGATGGCTCTGACAATCTCTGGGTAAGCTGGAACACCCTCGGCCAAAAGAGCTAGAGCGGGATATGCTTCAGACTTCTCCTCCTTGGCGAAATATGCCGCCATAGCATTTGATGCTTCCAGCGAGCACCGCAAGTCGAACAGCCCGGCCTCGTCCATCCACGATCCTTGCAAGCGCACCTTGGCAAGATGAGGGCGCGTGTCACGGTATCGCATTTCGGGAAAGCTGTCGTCATGAGCCACAATACCAACCAGGTCAACGACCCTCGCAAGGCGGCATTCAACCGCGTCGCGGTCGCTTGTGAAGTCCATGGCATCTACTTTCTCGCGGGCAAGAGCAGTGGAGCAACGTTTCTTGAGCATCGAACGGATCTCGTCAAAACCTATCTTCTGCTCAAAATTGGCGGGATATATCATACAGCAGCTATTGATTGTGCGTGCAAAAATAAGAAAAAACATCTCCTTAGCCTGCACAAGCATTTGCACAGGAGATGGCCGCAATCATGCCGCGACCCGGACTGACATGGAAATGATTATTGAATGAGATGCTGGCAGATGCGCTCCCGTCAAGGCAATGTTATTTGCTTGGTTTCTTTGGCTGAGATGTTCACTTCCTTGTCGTATATCACCTTGCCGTCCTTTTCGACCGTGACCCTCTTGCGCCCTGTTTCAACTTCGTAGGTGTTTCCCTTGCGGCTCGAGCGATTCGTGTTGTTTGTTCTGTTGGTGCTTTTGGTGCTGCCCGTACGGCTTGAGCGTTTCGTGTTGTTCGCGATATTCGAGCTTTTCGTGCTGTTCGAGTGTTTCGAATTAGTCACTTTGGCATCGAACGACTTGCCGTTGTCAATCTTGACCTTGACTTTTCCTTTCAACTTCTTCTTGTCTTGGCTGACGAAGGTCAGGTAGGCCTTGTCTTCTTTCACTGACGAGTGATGGACAGGACGAATTGCGCACCCCGAAAGCGTGAGGACCGAAATCAAAATTAGCGCGATAGTAGTTATGCCTTTCATAATTGCATATTTGTTTGGTTTAAGATATTGCCTTAAAACGATGCCCCTTTCGTTGCATGCCGTTAAAGCCGTTTCCTACAAAGGTATGGTTTTTAAACATATCTTCATGCAACCAAGCATATTTTTGCATGCCGTGAAAACGTGGAGAGGCAAGTTATAGGCGCAAGGGCGCATGGAAGCCATTGTGCAAGCAATCGGTGTATGCTGCGGCATTGAACGCATAGAGGGGGTCATGCTCATCGCCATCTGGAAGGCTGGGCTGTGGTGATGGGGATAGTATTCCGAGGCTGAGCATCTCGTTGGCAAAGGTGCGTTTGTCCAATGTCTTGCCAACAATGGCCTCATAGAGTTGCCTTAGTTCGCCGAGGGTGAACTTTTCGGGCATAACGCCAAGTCCCACGGGCCTGAAGTGAACGTGTTCGCGTAGCTTGGAGAGAGCCATTTCAAGCATCCGGTCATGGTCAAAGGCCAACGGCGGCACTTCATTGATGCAAAACCAGTGGGCTTTTGTGGCATCGTCGCCGCCAATTACTTCAGTGATTTTTGCCAATGCAAAGTATGCCACTGTGATGACGCGTTCTCTGGGATCTCGGTATGGTGCTGAGAAAGTGTGGAATTGCTCCACGTGTGGCACTTCCAGCCCGGTTTCTTCTTTTAGTTCGCGCAAAACGCCGTCGTATGCCGCCTCGTCGATGTTGATGAATCCTCCGGGGAATGCCCATCGGCCTTTATATGGGTCGTTGCCGCGCTCGATGAGCAACACTTTGATGTTCCCTTTTTCGTAGCCGAAGACTACGCAGTCGGCAGTTACGGCCGGGTGCGGGTATTCGTATGTGTACATGATTGCTGTCTGTTATCTGTTGCCAAGCGGCAGGTTGGATGGTGGCGTGCCTAATGCAGATTCGTCATTTGATGTTTGCTCAACCAGTGAATGAACCCATTCGGTATGTTGCACGTCGTATTTCTTTGCCATTTTCGTCATAAACCACGAAGTCTCCGTTGCGCTTGCCGTCCTTGAATGTTCCGACATAGCGTTTGCCGTCCTCGACCAGGACACCTTCGCCGTTGAAGCATCCATTCTTGAATCCTCCACGGTATTTTGTTCCGTTCACTTTGATGAGCGATCCTGTACCTTCTGGTTTATCTTCTTTCCATTCGCCTATGTATCTGTCTCCGTTCACGTCAACGTATTCTCCGTTTCCGTCGCGTTGGTTGTTTTTCCACGCTCCGTCGTAATATGCCCCTGTTTCCCAAGTCATCACTCCGAGTCCTTCGCACCGTCCTTCGGTAAAGGTGCCCATATATACTCTTCCGTCAACGTAGGTGTACTTTCCTGTTCCCATCCTTACTCCGGCAGAGTATGTACCTTCATATTTGTCTCCTGAGTTGAAGGTGTATACTCCGTAACCGTCTTGCGCGTCGTCTTTCCATTTACCTGAATAGACGTCGCCGTTTGCATAATTGAATGTGCCATCGCCGTGGCGTTTGTCATTGACAAAGTCGCCTGTGTATGATGTCCCATCTGCCCAGAGGAATGTGCCTTTCCCGTTTTTCTTGTCGTTTTTCCACTCTCCCTCATAGCGTGCCCCGTCAGCCCAGGCGTACAGTCCTCGTCCGTGCCGCTTGTCCTGGAGCCACTCTCCCTCGTAGATATCTCCATTGTAGTAGTACATGATGCCCTTACCTTGTTGGTAGTCGGCCTCCCACATGCCTACGTATTTGTTGTTGTTAGAGAAATAAAATGTTCCGTTGCCGTGCTGTCTGTCCTCAAGCCATTCGCCTTCGTATCGTTCGCCGTCGGAGAACTGGTATATGCCATATCCCTCTCTCTTGCCTTTGACGTATTCGCCTTCGTAGACATCACCATTGGTGTATGTTGTCGTGCCTTTGCCGTGCGGTTTGTTGTTGCTGAGTTCTCCGAAGTACTCGGCCCCGTCTTTGAACGTGTAGCTACCTATCTGCACTTTTGAGGAAAAACGGTTTCTGATTGACGAAAAAAAACCTTTTGATTGTGCGGGCAGTTCGATTGATGCCAGCATCAAGCAAGCCAAGAGGAGTCCTGTTTTTTTCACCGTTTCCATTTATTGTTTGTGCAAAAATAGTACTTTAATTATCACTTTCCTACGCATTTGCCGCGCACTGCAATTTTTTGTTTGCTGCGCACCTGCTGTGCATCTCCGTCCATGCAACTCACTGCTTGCCTGCAACTGCAACTTTCAAGGCTTCAGGGTCATAGTACCGGCGCGCCACTTCGCGCAGGTCGTGTGGCGTGACTATGCGCAAAGCTTCTGACAGGCATGCATTGTAGTCCTCGTCAAGTCCAAATTCAAGCATTGACATTTTCGTGTCGGCATCATGGAATGGCTCGTCAAGGCTTCGCAACAAGTCACCTGCCATGTAGTTCTTTACCATTTCGAGTTCGGCATCGCTTATCAATTCGTCACGCAGCCTCTCCATCTCTTTTTTGACTTCTGCAATAGTGTCTTCGACGTGGTTGCCATTTACTTCCGAGGCAATAGCGAGCATAGTCACCGACGGGTATGCTGCCAGACCTGCTGATATGCCGTAGGTATATCCTTTTTCCTCTCGGATGTTCTGCATGAGCCTGCTGCCAAAATATCCTCCAAAGACAGTGGTCAGAATGTGCAGGTTTGGATAGTGGGGATCAGTGCGGCGTGGAACAAAAAGCCCCATGCGTAACGAAGTCTGTGCAGCGTCGGGCATTTGTTTGGTCAAGCGTTGCCCAGGCATTGTATTGCATGCATCGTGCAAGCCCGCAAGCGGGGTTTCAATTCCTGGCTGGAATCCAGTTCCAAAGATTTCAGAAACAAATGAAACAAGCTCATCGTCATAATCGCCTGAAATGAGCACCGTGGTGTTCTCGGCATTGTAATGCCGATTATGGAAATCATTTAGCGCTTGGCTTGAAATAGCGTCGTAATCGTCCAGACTGGCATAGCGGGAGGCGATGTGGCTTTCTCCGAACAATAGTTTTGCGAGCAGGTGCCTTGAATGGAATGACGGGCGGGCGAAGTTGACCTTTTGGTTTTGCTTGTCTATGGCAGCCTGTATCCTCAACTCTGCATCGTCAAAGACAGGTTCGGTGACAACCTCATGCAACAGTTCTGCCATAGGGCGGAAATGTTTCTTCAAGGTGTAGAGCGAGGCGTATGAATACAGCAACGAGCACGAGAAGTCCGTCCATGCGCCGGCGCAGTCGAACATCTCGGCTATTTCATGCGATGAATGCTTGGTTGTGCCTTCACGCAGCATCTTGTTGGCGTATGCAGCCTGCAATGGCGTTTCCTGATGCCACACTCCTCCCCTTGTCATCACGTCAAGGCGCAACAGCCCTTGCTTGGATGGTTCGCCGCACAGACAGAGCTTCACACCGTTTGGCAGGTTCAAATCCACCGTTTTGCATGAGCTGACATCGAGGTATGCCGCCAGTTCGCGTTGCTTGATGCGTTCAACCAAGTCCATCATGATGTTGTCTCAGGAAGGCTTCTGCCCGTTCGAGGTCGGCGGGCGTATCAATTCCTATTGTTTCGGAATGCGAAATGCCGACTTTTATCTTGTATCCAT
>CAZWPW010000050.1:0-11000 GCA_964635525.1 uncultured Bacteroidaceae bacterium | reverse complement strand
GAAGCAATAAATCTATCAGTATTCTCAAAAATCTGGCATAACATCTTACTACCCATCCTTTGTGCTATCTGCTATTAAATCTTTAAGTTCAACAGATAATAGCTGGGCTATTACATGTGGTGTTGGAAAGTTCGGTTGTTGACTATTGCAACAATTCGCATTGACAGCACTAAAACTCATACCAAGTTTTAGACAGCCATGTTTGGCTGATTCCTTTGTCTTGCAACACTCTCTTTATCCAATTTAGCCTCAGATTTTCAGCTTATATAATACTACAAATTTATTATTCTTGTTCTGAACGACCAAAATATAGTATAGATATTCACGTTGGCGATATAAACAGGTACATATTATTATTAGATGATTGTACCATTATTGTATCATGTGACAAATAAATAAACCTCTGCAAACCTCAAGGGGCAGAACTCTTTTTGCGTTAAGCCAGACGCTTGCAAGTTCCATTACTTCAGATTTGGCGCATGCCATTGCCGCAGTTCGTGCATTGCATTATCTTTGCCTTGCAAACTGGTATGCGCACGGTCTTCTGTATTTGTGCCGTACATACGTTGTTTAACCAAACAAAAACAAGTCATGGCAGACGATAAGAAAGTCATATTTTCAATGGTGGGGGTGAACAAATCGCTTCCGTCTGGCAAACAAGTGCTGAAAAACATTTATTTGTCATTCTTCTATGGTGCCAAGATTGGCATAATAGGTCTTAATGGTTCGGGGAAATCAACCTTGTTGAAAATCATTGCGGGATTGGACAATGCATACCAAGGCGAGGTGGTGTTCTCGCCAGGCTATTCAGTTGGCTACCTTCCGCAGGATCCGCAGCTTGATGATGACAAGACAGTAAAAGAGGTTGTAATGGAGGGCGTGCAGCCTATTGTAGACCTGCTTAAGGAGTATGACGAGATAAACAACAAGTTTGCTTTGCCCGAATACTATGAGGATGCCGACAAAATGCAATCGTTGTTCAACAGGCAAGCCGAATTGCAGGACAAAATTGATGCTACCGACGCATGGAACCTTGACAACAAGCTCGAGAGGGCGATGGATGCCCTGCGATGCCCTCCAGAATCGCAAAAGTGCGAGCATTTATCGGGAGGAGAACGCCGCCGGGTGGCTCTCTGCCGCTTGTTGCTGCAACAACCAGACATCTTGTTGCTCGACGAGCCTACCAACCATCTGGATGCCGAATCCATCGACTGGCTTGAGCAGCATTTGCAGCAATATGCCGGGACGGTCATTTGCATAACCCATGACCGATATTTTCTTGATCATGTGGCGGGGTGGATATTGGAACTCGACAGAGGTGAGGGAATACCTTGGAAGGGGAACTACTCGTCGTGGCTCGAGCAGAAGACAAAGCGCATGGAAATGGAAGAGAAAGCCGCAAGCAAGCGCCGCAAAACTTTGGAACGCGAACTCGAATGGGTGAGGATGGCTCCCAAGGCGCGGCAAGCCAAAGGGAAAGCACGTTTGAATTCTTATGACAAGCTCTTGAACGAAGACCAGAAGGAAAAGGAAGAGAAACTTGAGATATTCATCCCCAACGGGCCGCGTCTTGGCTCAAAGGTCATCGAAGCCGTTGGAGTCAAGAAGTCATTCGGCGACAAGATGCTGTTTGACAACCTCAATTTCTCATTGCCGCCAAACGGTATAGTTGGTGTCATAGGGCCTAACGGTGCCGGAAAGACTACCCTGTTCAGGCTGATTATGGGCATAGAGAAACCTGATGCAGGGACGTTCGACGTAGGCGAAACAGTCAAGTTGGCATACGTTGACCAGCAGCACAGCGACATCGACCCTGACATGACTGTATATCAAGTTGTGTCAAAAGGAAACGAGTTAATGAAGGTAGGAGGCAGGGAAGTCAACGTGCGTGCGTATCTCTCGCGTTTCAACTTCACTGGAGCCGACCAAGAAAAGAAATGCCGCGTACTGTCAGGAGGAGAACGCAACCGCTTGCATCTGGCAATGGCATTGAAGGAAGAAGGCAATGTCCTCCTGCTTGACGAGCCAACCAACGACATTGATGTCAACACGCTGCGGGCATTGGAAGAAGGGCTTGACAGCTTTGCCGGATGCGCCGTAGTAATAAGCCACGACCGTTGGTTCTTGGACCGTATCTGCACGCACATCCTGGCCTTCGAAGGCAATTCGGACGTGTTCTATTTCCAAGGCTCATATTCAGAGTACGAAGAAAACAAGGTAAAACGGCTTGGGCGCGAGGAGCCGAAGCGCATACGTTACAGGAAATTGACAGACTGATTTGCCACCCGCGCACCACCTTGTTTTACACAGTGTTGAGGGACAAAAGCCTGCCATTTTTGACTAATTTGCATAAAAGGACTACATTTGCACAAGTAATCCCAAAATGTGAATATTCCAACTGCCGATGTCCAGCACGAAGACCAAAAAACAGCTCATTGAAGTAGCCCGCCAACTCTTCGCCCGTGATGGAGTTGAACACACGACTATGAATGGCATAGCGGCAGCTTCAGGCAAAGGCAGGCGAACGCTATATACTTACTTCAGGAGCAGAGAGGACATATACATGGCCGTCGTTGAAAACGAACTTGACAATCTGTTCGACAGGATGGAAGAAGTAGCCAAAAAGAACATTGCACCGGAAGAGAAATTCGTAGAGCTGATATTCACCCATCTCGAAGCCGTAAAAGAAACGGTATTTAGGAACGGGACGCTGCGCAGCAGCTTCTTCAGGGATATTTGGCAAGTCGAGAAAGTCAGGAAAACATTTGACCAACGCGAGATGGTATTGTTTAAACAGGTTCTTGACGACGGAGTCAAAAGCGGGGCCTTCAGCACCGAAAAAACAGAGTTGCTCGCCGTAATCCTGCATTTCTGTGTCAAAGGGCTCGAAGTGCCATACACAAGAGGAGTGATAGGGCAGGGGATACGTGACACAGCAATCAGGAAATATCTGACCGGAATCATCTATGGAGTTCTCGGTTGCAGCAAAAAAGATTAGGATACAAACCAAAAACAATTAAAATATGAAATTACTTGAAGGAAAAACAGCTTTGATAACAGGGGCAGCACGAGGAATAGGGAAGGCAGTTGCATTGAAATTTGCATCGCAAGGGGCAAATATCGCTTTCACCGACCTGCTCATTGATGCCAATGCAGAGGCAACGAAAGATGAAATTGCGTCATTTGGAGTAGTGGCAAAAGCATACGCCTCAAATGCCGCAAAGTTCGACGAAACAGCCTCGGTAGTCGAAGAGATACATAAGGACTTCGGTTCAATCGATATCCTTGTCAACAATGCGGGAATAACCAAAGATGGGCTGATGATGCGCATGAGCGAAGCGCAGTGGGATGCCGTGATAGGTGTCAACCTTAAATCGGCTTTCAACTTCATACACGCATGCCTGCCAATAATGCTCAAGCAAAAAAGCGGAAGCATAATTAATATGTCATCGGTAGTAGGGGTACACGGAAACGCAGGGCAGGCCAATTATTCGGCATCGAAAGCTGGAATGATAGGGCTGGCAAAGTCTGTGGCACAGGAAGTCGGCTCGCGTGGCATCCGCGCAAACGCGATAGCGCCGGGATTCATCATCACCGACATGACTGCCGTGCTTTCCGAGGAAGTCAAGGCAGAATGGGCGAAGAAAATCCCCTTGCGCAGGGGAGGCACTCCTGAAGATGTTGCCAACGTAGCCCTGTTCCTAGCTTCTGACCTGTCGTCATACGTCTCAGGGCAGGTGATACAAGTCGACGGCGGAATGAACATGTGACAAGCAAGCCCGATGGCTTATTGAACCATAATGAGGGGAAACGGGGCAAAAAGGAGGCTTCCCGTTTCCTTTTTCGTGCCAAACCAAATAATACCAAAGGCCGTGGAAATAGTCTATGAGGACAATCACATAATCATAGTCAACAAGACTTGCTCGGAGATAGTGCAAGGCGATAAAACAGGTGACAAGCCGCTATCGGAGATAGTCAAGGAATACTTGAAAGAAGCGTATGCCAAGCCCGGCAATGTCTTTTGCGGCGTAGTGCATCGTCTGGACCGGCCGGTGAGCGGGCTAGTCTTGTTCGCAAAAACAAGCAAAGCCTTGGCTCGGTTAAATGACATGTTCAGGGAGCAGAAAATAACCAAAACCTATTGGGCCATTGTCAGCAACATGCCTGCAAGAGAGCAGGGGAGGCTTGAGCATTACCTCGTGCGCAACGAGAAACAGAACAAATCGTATGTGGCAAGCGCAGATGCCAAAGGCGCGAAAAAGGCAGTGCTTGACTATAAACTCATCTGCAAGTCAGAACGATATTTCTTGTTGGAGGTAAGATTGCACACGGGCCGGCACCACCAGATACGTTGCCAGCTTGCTGACATAGGCTGCCCCATAAAAGGCGATTTGAAGTATGGCGCAAAACGCTCTAACCCCGATGGAGGAATATCACTGCACGCAAGGAGCATGGAATTTGTACATCCAGTATCTGGATTGCATATAGCAGTTGAAGCTCCAGTTCCAGCCAATGGCATCTGGCAATGCTTCCAACTGACATAAAAAGAAACTAGCACATTTTGCAGAGGTCTCACTCATACAAAACGTTTCTGTTCTGACTTTATGCAAGGCAGGCCATGCCGTCCGCATGGCCTGCCTTGCAGTTGATTAGTCAACGTATTTTACAACGTCCAAACGCCGTGGTTTGGCATCGGGAGCCTCGTCTGGATAGCCGAAAGCTATGACATAAAGCAGCTCATAGCCTTCCGAGAAGCCTAATTGGTCCAAATATGGCTTGGCATCGGGGTCTTCGAGCATAAAGCGGACGGGCGCGCCGAGGAAGCATGACCCTACGCCCATTGACCAAGCCGACAAAGCCATGTTCTCTCCGAGAAGTCCGCAATCAATCGATGACATGTCGTATGACTTGTCGCCTGCTATGAAAACCACTGTGGGGGCATTCCTGAACATGTTTTTGAAGTTTTCGCCTTTGGCGTGCTCTGGATGCTTTGAGGCAAAAACTTTGGTTATGGCATCAATGTAATCCTTGCTGTCAACTATCCTCACCTCGTACGACTGCTTGTTCATACCGTTGGGGGCGTTGACACCGCACATTACTATTGAGTCCATCTTAGAGCGTTCGACAGGCTGCGGCTGGTACTTGCGGATGCTGCGCCGCGCCATAATGTTATTATAAACCACACCGGCAGTGTCTACCGCCGAAGAACAACATGATGTTTGCTCGCAACACATCTCGCCACACGAGATGAATGCCGGGACAAAAGCCAAGAATAATAAGCGATTAAGGTGTTTCATGTTAGGCAAGTTTTAAACGCTAATATAGGGCATGGCGTTGGATTTTGCGCTTTTAGCGTGTTAATAATTGTTTATTAGCCAAAGCCATGCTTGCACAGACCTGCTGTCATGAATAACAAAGCCCGCACTTGGATTGTGCAGGCTTGGGAGAGCCTCTTGTCGGATTCGAACCAACGACCCCGAGATTACAAATCACGTGCTCTGGCCAGCTGAGCTAAAGAGGCGGGTGGATAAGCTGACTATATCGCGCCGCTACGACCTGGTACCTTTGCTGCCGTCAAGCCCTGGAGGATTCCCAAGGAGCTGGCCGTATAGGACTTATCCAACTGCAAATGTAGGCATTATTTTTTACCTTGGCAATAGCTTGCACGCATTTTCAAAGCCGTGGCATCCTCTGCCATGGAGAGGATGCCACAGGTGCTTTTATTTTTTGTAATGCTGCAAATCCACGGCGTTGAAGCCCATGACCCAAGAAGTGTTCTTCTCTACCTCGCCTTTGGCATACCGTGCAAAGACGAAGGCCGAATCACTGAACAACTCCGGAGAAACCGTTGCGTCCTGCAAAAGCAAATGCGCCATTATCAGATACCCTGCCATCTCGACGAGTTTCCTCGCGCAGATGTCAAGCATCTCTTGGTTCTTGGCCTCTGCAACATGTTCTACGGCCTGCGAATATTTTGCTGCCATCGCAACCAGCTCGTCCTTGAGCGGTTTGAGCGAGGGGGCAACATCAAGCGATTCGTACTCTTTTATCTTTGCCAGGTAAGCGCCGGTCGTGACATAGCGTATCGCGGCAACCACCTGCAATTGCGTGGTACCCTCGTATATTGACGTTATCCTCGCGTCGCGGTACAGGCGTTCGCAGGCATAATCTTTCATAAACCCCGAGCCTCCGTGCACTTGGATGCAGTCGTAGGCATTTTGGTTAGCGAACTCGCTGCCCAAACCCTTGGCGAGCGGGGTGAAGCTGTCGGCGAGTTTTGCATAAATCTTCTGCTCTTGCCTTTCTTCTGGAGTAAGCTTCCTTTCCCTTGATATGTCATCGAGAGCCTTGTAGATGTCGACAAAGCGCGTCGTTTCATAGAGCAACGACCTCGAGGCATCGAGCTTTGCCTTCATGAGAGAGAGTATCTCGTAAACGGCGGGGAACTCTATTATCGCCTTGCCGAACTGTTTGCGGTCCATGGCGTAGGAATAAGCCTCGTTATAGGCCGCTTGCGAAATGCCTACCGATTGGGCCGCAATGCCCAGCCTTGCACCGTTCATCAACGCCATGACATATTTTATCAAACCGAGCTTCCTGTCGCCGCACAGCTCAGCCTTGGCATTTTTGAATACAAGTTCGCAGGTCGGCGAGCCCTTGATGCCCATTTTGTTCTCTATGCGCCTGACGGTCACGCCGCCGTTGCGTTTGTCGTAGATGAACATTGACAATCCGCGCCCGTCCTTGGTGCCTTCTTCTGAGCGGGCAAGCACAAGGTGTATGTCAGCATCACCGTTCGTGATGAAACGCTTGACCCCGTTCAAGTACCAACATCCGTCGGCCTCGCTGTAAGTGGCTTTCAGCATTACCGATTGAAGGTCAGAGCCAGCATCGGGTTCTGTAAGGTCCATCGACATCGTTTCACCTTTGCACACGCGGGGTATATAGCGTTGCCTCTGCTCCTCGTTGCCGAATTCGTAGAGCGTCTCTGCGCAATCCTGCAACCCCCAGAGGTTCTCGAAACCGGCATCGCTACGGCTCACCATGTCAGCCGCCATCATGTAAGGCACGTTGGGGAAATTCAACCCCCCGTAACGGCGCGGCATGGCGACGCCCATCAGCCCGGCTTTAGTCACCGCATCGAGGTTGGCACGCGTGCCGGCGGCATAGCTGGTGCGTCCTCCGCTGCAGCTTGCCCCCTCGTGGTCAACGGCCTCGGCATTGGCGGCTATCGTCTCGCCGCATATCTCCCCGATAATCTGAAGGACGCGCTCGTAGCTGTCCATGGCATCCTCGAAATCAAACGGGGCATAGTCGTAATCGGCCTTGTCGGCGAAGTTGCGTTCCTTGAGCTCCACAATGCGCCTCATCAGGGGATGGTTGAGGTGGTGGCGCAACGACGGGGTATCTAAATAAAAGTTAGCCATAATTGTTCGTTCGTTGTGTTTACCTATTTTACCTTGTCTATTTGCTGTTTTTCTTGTAGAACTTTATAAGTTTGGGGACTACCTCCTCGACATTGCCGTTGATGACATAGTCGGCTATGGCGTTGATCGGGGCGGAGGGGTCGTTGTTGATAGAGATCACTATGCCCGCGTCCTGCATCCCTGCTATGTGCTGTATCTGTCCGGATATGCCGCAGGCAATGTAGAGCTTCGGATGCACAGTCAGCCCTGTCTGCCCGATTTGCCTGTCATGGTCGCAGAAGCCGGCATCGACGGCGGCGCGGCTTCACCCCACCTCGCCGTGCAGCTCCTTGGCCAGCTCGAACAGCATGTCGAAATTCTCCCTCGAGCCCATGCCGTAACCGCCGGCAATGACTATCGGGGAGGCCTTGAGGTTGTGCTTGGCCTTCTCGACATGGCGTTCGATGACGGTGATGACGAAATCGGCATCCGAGACGTAAGCCGAAACGTCATGCTTGACAAGTTCGCCCTTGTAGGCCGGGTCAAGAATCATCTTTTTCATCACACCCTCGCGCACGGTGGCCATCTGTGGCTTGTGCTCGGGGTTGACTATCGTGGCGACGATGTTGCCGCCGAAGGCGGGGCGTATCTGCAAGAGCAGGTTCTCGTAGGTCTTGCCCGCGCGGCGGTCCTCGTGCGAGCCTATCTCAAGCTGGGTGCAGTCGGCCGTCAAGCCGCTGTTCAAGGCCGACGAGACGCGAGGCCCCAAGTCGCGGCCTATCACCGTGGCACCCATGAGGCACACTTGCGGCTTCTCCTCAGTGAACAGTTTGGTTATGACCGCAGCGTGTGGGATGGATGTGTAGGGGAAGAGCCTCTTGTCGTCAAAGATATGAAGCACGTCAACACCGTAAGGGAACAGCTCCTCGCCCAAACCGTCAAGTCCCGAGCCGATTACCACGGCCTCAAGCTTACAGTTGAGTTCATTGGCAAGCGACCTGCCCTTGGTCAAGAGCTCAAGGCTCACTTCGGCGACTGAAGTCCCGTCGAATTCACAATATACGAATACGTTGTTCATGGTTAGCCTATTGTGTGGTTGTTCAACAATTCAACTATCAAAGCCTCGACGTCGGCATCGCTGCCCGTCATGGTCTTGCTCTCCTTGGCTTGGAAAACGATGTTCTCGACCTTCTTTACCATTGTCGGGGAACCCTGCAAGCCGCATTGCGTCGTGTCGCCATCGATGTCGGCAACGCTCCACTCGGTTATACCGAGGTCTCCGCGCCCAGCGAGCTGCCCTTGGTACTTCTCCGCCAAGGGGTTGGCATCGCTCTTGCTCGAGGCATACTTGTACTTTTGCACTAACTTGGCGTTGCGTGGGCGGCATTGCGCCGCAGAGCCGTTGACGGTCAGAAGCAGCGGAAGCGTGCCTTCGACGACCTCCACGCCCCCGTCGATATGCCTGCGGGCGACGATCTTGCTGCCCTCGAGCGACAATATCTCCTCGGTGTAGGTGATTTGCGGCAAACCGAGCTTCTCTGCAACTTGGGGTCCTACTTGCGCGGTATCGCCGTCAATGGCCTGGCGCCCGCAAACTATAAGGTCGAAGCCTCCCGTTTTCTTGATTGCCGTAGCTATAGCGTACGACGTGGCCAAGGTGTCAGCGCCGGCAAAAGCGCGGTCGGTGAGAAGAATGCCGCCGTCGGCGCCGCGGTAGAGACCCTCCCTGATGATTTCGGTGGCACGCGGAGGACCCATAGTCAACAAGGTGACCGACGAACCGGCGAACTGGTCCTTGACGCGCAAGGCAAGCTCGAGGGCGTTCAAATCCTCGGGATTGAAAATTGCTGGCAATGCGGCGCGGTTCACCGTGCCGTCGGCCTTCATGGCATCCTTGCCCACGTTGCGCGTGTCGGGTACTTGCTTCGCAAGAACGATAATTTTGTATCCCATAATCAATATATTTACATAAAAATGTTGCCGTTGCATCAAATTTTGGCAAAAATAGGAAATTAACCTTTAGCAATGCCCGGGCACGAGAAAAAAACTGCAAAAACCAAGCAAAGGCGGCATGTGAAGCAGCCGGACGTGGGATGCAATCAGTGCCTGGGCCGGACGCAATGCCGACCTGCGCGGCGCGCTAATCGGCTGAGGCGGGATGCATTTTTCCCTTGAATAGTATGGAAAGTTGCCTTGGGTGGGATGAAATATTTATCTTTACCCTAAAAATATATATTTTTACCGTGCAAATACATTTTTTACCTTAAAAATACATGTTTTTAAGGTAAAAACAAAGATTCCTTGCTATGGAAAGCAACTTTGCATCCCGCCCGGGTGAATATTCCATATTGCCCATGGGAACATCCCGCCCCGGCATGTTTAAGATTCCGTCCCGCCATGGGCAACATCCCATCGCGACTTAGGCAAGCCCCTGTGCCGGGCAAGAACGGCAAACGAGGTGAAACTGCGCGCTGTTTGTTAAACAATAATAAAAATGGGGGGGTAAAAACATGTTGTGCATATTTCATATCTTTATAGCATATTTCATAACAAAACATTTAACCATCAAATTCATTGATAACATGAAAAAAGCTATTCATTTCTTGGCCGCTCTGCTGATAACCATTGCGGCAACCACTGCGCCGGCTATGGCGCAAAGTGGCACGTGCGGCAACAACCTCACGTGGAGTCTTTCGAACGGCACGCTCTACATCACCGGAAGCGGGGCTATGTGGGATTACGAAAGCGAAAGTTCCGGCATCAACGCGCCTTGGCTGAGCTATTCATTCACCTCGGTTGTCTTCCCCGATGAGATTACCTCCATCGGGAGCTATGCGTTTGATGGTTGCGTCGACCTCGCCTCACTTGACCTCTCGGGCTGTGATAAGCTCACGACCATCGGAGCGGGGGCGTTCGAGTATTGCGACTCCCTCAAGGCCGTCGTCCTGCCCAGCTCGTTAGAGAGCATCGGGGCGGGTGCGTTTTACTATTGCGGCGCCATCGAGAGCGTAGACCTCTCAGAGTGCGCTGCGTTGGCGAGCATTGGGGAGTCTGCGTTTGAAAATTGCACCTCACTCTCCTCCGTAGACCTCTCAGCCTGCACTTCGTTGACGAGCACTGGGGAGTATGTGTTTTACAATTGCGTCTCCCTCTCCTCCGTCGATCTCCCTGAATCGTTGACAAGCATCGGAACCTATGCGTTTTTCAGCACCTCACTCTCCTCCGTTGACCTCTCGGCCTGCACCGCGCTGACGAGCATCGGGGATGAAGTGTTCGGTGGTTGCACCTCCCTCACCACGCTTGTCCTGTCGGGCTGCACTTCGCTGACGAGCATCGGGATCGGTGCGTTTCGCATAACTGTTTTGACCGAGCTTGACCTATCGGGCTGCACGGCACTGACGAGCATCGGAAAATATGCGTTTAGCTACTGCACCGGCCTAACTTCCGCCGACCTGCCTGAATCGCTGGCGAGCATCGGGGATGTGGCGTTCTTCAAATGCTCCAGCCTGGAGAGCATGACCGTGCGCGCCACGACACCGCCGACTATCCAAAGCAACACGTTTAGCGGTATGGACAAGGGAAACTGCTTGCTTT
>CAZWPW010000049.1:0-11044 GCA_964635525.1 uncultured Bacteroidaceae bacterium | reverse complement strand
GCTGACATGACAAAGGCATACGCAAAAGTGGTCTTTGATGACAAATGGAAGTTCGGAACGTGGAAAGTATATGCTGAAAACGGTACCGAAAGAAAAGAATTGGGAGAAAGCGTGTTCGTAGTAGTCAAAGTCGACGAATCGAAACCATTGGATGCCGACGAAGCCTACCTCGGATTGCTCTCGGTAGCAGCCGACGGGTTTGAATCGGGCGGTGTCGACTATTTCGAATACTACAGCAACGACCTCGGATCAGTGGTATACACTGTCTCATCAGCTCTGAGCGGAGAAAACCCCGATTTTTCCTACAGTAGCATCAACTTCCCGCTCGATTCACTGTCATCGGGTTCATACACCCTGCGCGTAAGAAGGTGGGAATATGAGTTCACACAGGACCTTGGGCAGTTCGACTACTTCAAAATTGCCTTGGTCGACACTGCCGACATAGTCATGGATGATGCAGTGGGACTGTACTACATCGACTTCTACCTTGATGAGATAATCGACGGTGACAAGATTACCGTCGCATACGGGACGGGTAAAAGTGCTAACTACACAGAAACGCTTGCAGAAAGTGTAGAATTGAAAACTGGCGTCACAGTGCAAACCTACGACGCCGAAGCGCAGGTTTACCGTAGCTACATCCCAGACGGCGTAATTCTCGGCACGACAAACAAGGTTTACCAAGGCAGCAGTTACAACATGTCGCTAACGCGAAACGGGAGAACAATAACGCTCTCGGGCTCAAAGCTCCTGCCTGAGGAGGCAGATGACGACAGCGACGCCTGACACGCGACATTCAACTTGCAGCGTGCGCAGTGACTAACCCAGCACTGCGCACGCTTTTTCTTTCCTCACAACACAAACAATATTCCGATTTTACTCAATAATAATCCCGTATTGCATAAAATAGTACGTATTTTGTGCAATAGAACTTGGCTATAACTAAAAACGCACAATAGAGAAAGAAGGTTACAGGATAGATGTAGTGCCAATCACGGAGTTTTAGCCTGCCGCCCAAAAGCGCCCGGCTGCAAAAATCTTGTTAAATTCTTGGCGATATGACTGCAAAACAAATAATTTCGCGACTATATCAAACTAGCAACAATATACAATCATAATCATACGATGGAACGATTCAAGTTGGTCAACAATATTGCTGGATGGTGTATTTTCATTGTAGCAGCAATAGTCTATTGCATGACAATCGAACCCACTGCCAGTTTCTGGGATTGCCCTGAGTTCATACTAAGTGCCTACAAGCTCGAAGTAGGGCATCCACCAGGCGCTCCTTTCTTCATGCTTACGGGCAATTTCTTTTCACTCTTCGCCGACAGCCCCGCCTCGGTAGCCCGCATGGTCAACATCATGAGCGCCTTGATGAGCGCTGCTTGCATCATGTTCCTTTTCTGGACGATAACACATTTGGTACGAAAGCTGATAGTCAAGGACGGCGAGATGACCGATGCCAAGCTCGTTGCTATCACCGGCTCGGGACTGGTTGGAGCGTTAGCCTACACCTTCAGCGACACTTTCTGGTTCAGTGCAGTCGAAGGAGAGGTATATGCCTACTCTTCAATGTTGACTGCACTGGTCTTCTGGCTTATCCTCAAGTGGGAGGACAATAGCGACAAGCCGCATTCCGACCGCTGGTTAGTGCTGATAGCTTACATGATAGGCTTGTCGATAGGCGTGCATTTGCTGAACTTGCTTTGTATCCCCGCCTTAGTGCTTGTTTACTATTACAAGAAGACCCCGAATGCCAGTGCAAAAGGAACAATCATGGCATTGTTGATGTCAGTTGCCATCGTCGCAGCCGTGCTTTACGGCATAGTCCCCGGAGTAGTCAAGGTAGGAGGCATCATCGAACTTTTTGCCGTCAATGTGATTGGCCTTCCTTTCAATACGGGTCTCGTGGTCTATGTCATACTGCTTGTTGCCGTGCTTGTGTGGGCGGCTTATGAAACGCATGTCTACGCATCGAAAGGCGAGGGCAACGGCATGCGCGCAAAGATATCGTTCATCTTGTCGGTTGCCGTCCTCGGCATACCGTTTTACGGCCACGGGATATCGAGCCTCGTCCTGGGCATTATAATCCTCGGCCTATTGGCGGTGTACCTCTTCACGGGCATCGCGGGAAAGTTCCGCGCCTCGGCACGCATGCTCAACACGACGTTGCTGTGCATGATGCTAATAATGGTGGGATACTCATCCTATGCCCTCATCGTCATCCGCTCTTCAGCAAACACGCCCATGGACCAGAACTCACCGGAGGACGTGTTTACCCTCGGCGAATACCTCGGCCGCGAACAGTACGGCACACGCCCCTTGTTCTATGGCCAAGCTTACACGTCGCACGTCAAATGGTTGCCGCAAGGAAACCATTGCGTTCCCTCGTCGTCGGGAACGACATCATATTACCGCAAAGAAAAGTCATCGGAATATGAGAGCGATAGCTATGCTTCAGCTATAACGCCAGAATACCATTACGCCCAAAACATGCTCTTCCCGCGAATGTACAGCGACCGCCATGCAAGTCAATACGAGGAATGGCTCGGAGGTGTTGAAGGACGGCAAGTGCCATACGACGATTGCGGACGTACGGGAATGATGAAGATGCCCACGCAATGGGAAAACTTCAAGTTCTTCATGACCTACCAAGTTAATTTCATGTATTGGAGGTATTTCCTGTGGAACTTTGTAGGGCGGCAGAACGACATACAGAGTTTTGGAGAACTCGAGAACGGCAATTGGATAACCGGAATACAGTTCATTGACAACATCCTCATAGGAAACCAGTCGCACTTGCCTTCTGCATTGGCCAACAGCAAGGGGCGCAACGTCTTTTATGGACTGCCGTTGCTTCTTGGCATCATCGGCCTGTTCTGGCAAGCAGCACGCGGCAGGCGAGGCTTGCAGAACTTCTGGATAGTCTTTTTCCTCTTCTTCATGACAGGTCTCGCCATAGTGCTTTACCTCAACCAAACACCCTTGCAGCCACGTGAACGCGATTATGCCTATGCAGGCTCGTTCTATGCCTACGCTATCTGGATAGGCATGGGCGTGGTAGCTCTGGTGCACTATGTTTCACGTTGGTTCAAAACAAACAAGCTGGCCACCGCAATCGCTGTTTCGCTCGTTTGCCTGTTAGTGCCGCTGCAGATGGCAAGCCAAACGTGGGACGACCACGACAGGTCCGGACGCTATGTCTGCCGCGACTTCGGGCAAAACTACTTGTCATCGTTGCAGGAGGGATGTAACCCAATAATCTATTGCAATGGCGACAACGACACGTTCCCATTGTGGTACAACCAAGAGGTAGAAGGATTCCGCACTGACGCACGCGTGTGCAACCTATCATACTTGCAAACCGACTGGTATGTCGACCAAATGAAACGCCCCACTTACGATGCACCGGCGTTGCCTATATCATGGAGCCGATACGAATACGAACGCCTATACCGTGGATCGCCAATCCCGGTAATACCCGAGTGGAAAAACCTGATAGAGGAAGCATACAACGGCCCCGATTCAACAGCGTGGAAAAAACAATACGGGGATGAACCTTTTGAACTGAAGAACATACTCAAACATTGGGCACGCAACCCGAATGAAGAACTGAGGTGCATCCCGACGGATACTGTCTACATCACGATTGACAAAGATGCAGTCCTGCGTTCAGGGATGTCAATACCTAAGGAGTACAATGGCCAAATACCTGACAAAATGGCAATATCGCTCAAAGGGAAAAGGTCTCTCTACCTACATGACATCATGCAGCTGGAATTCTTGGCCAACACGAATTGGGAACGCCCGATTTATGTCGCCATGACAGTAGGAAGCGATGCATACCTGCCTGCACTGGAAGACTTCTTCGTGCTTGAGGGACTTGCCTACAGGATAACTCCTTTCAACCTCGGAAGCAGCGAACTGAACATGGACGTAGAGAAAATGTACGACAACCTGATGCACAAGTTCAAGTTTGGGGGAATAGAAAAGGAGGGAATATACATCGACCAAACTACCATGAGGATTTGCACAAATCACCGCCGCATCTTCATACAATTGGCGTATGAACTCTACAAGCAAGGCGATAAGACACGGGCGAAAGAGGTGCTCGATTATTGCGAAGAGCATATACCTGCCTACAATGTGCCTTACGAGTACCGCGCCGGGGCAGTTACGATGGCAGATTTGTACTACAAGTTAGGCGAAACAGAACATGCCGACAGAATAGCAGCAGCCATAGCCGACAATTCAGTCGAGTACCTGGAATGGTATTTAGGCATGAGAAAACGCAAATTCAACGCATGCATTAACGAGGTTCACGCGCACTTGTACTACCTCGACGGCATAATACGGTATATGGAGGCAAACGGGTCATCGCTTGCGCCAGACTATAGGAAGGAATGCGAAGAACTATACAGGGCAGGAGAAGTAAAGCTAGGGATGTAAGCATGCAAATGCACAGAGAAGTGAAAACCATGCATCCATGGCTATTTACCAAGACCGCCCAGTAGTGATATGTTGATAGAGCAGCCGCCTTCGATATTCCACGCTTTGTACCCGCGTGCCGAGTGGAGGAAAGACCCAAACGCCAAATCCGTTTACCTGACCTTTGACGACGGGCCAGTGCCAGGCATCACGCCATGGGTGCTTGGCATGCTCAGAAGCTTCGGAATAAAGGCAACTTTCTTCCTCGTAGGAGACAACGTGCGAAAGCACCCCGACGAGTTTGCCATGCTCATAGAAGAGGGCCACCGCATAGGCAACCATACCTACAACCATGTAAAAGGATTCGGAATGTCGGTGCGGGATTACATGGACAATGTCACCAAGGCAGATGAACTGATACATTCGGAACTCTTCCGCCCCCCGCACGGACACATGACCTTAGGACAGTACCGCGCACTGCGAAACAGATATCGCATAGTCATGTGGGATTTGGTAACCCGAGACTATAGCTGGCGCATTGACGGGCCTCAGGTGTTGGCCAAAGTCAAAAAATATGCACGCAACGGATCCATCATAACCTTCCATGATTCCCTGAAGGCACAATCCAACATGAAATTTGCCTTGCCGCGCGCCATAGAATGGCTGCTTGAGCAAGGCTATGACTTCCGTTTGCTCTGATGTTGGAAAACGCAGAAGCCATAAAAAACGCATTGCGCACAAAAGCATACGACCTGGGCTTCGCAGCATGCGGATTTGCCGAGGCTGCACCAGTGAGCGAACCCTATGCCGCTGCTTTCCGCTCGTGGATTGACGAAAGGATGCACGACTGCATGGCATACATGTCCTCGAACATCGGCAAACGCCTTGACCCCTCGCAACTCGTGCCAGATGCCAAAACCGTCATAGTAGCGGCTCTGTCTTACAACCCTATCCTTCGCCAGAATCCCAAGTCGCTCCAGTTCGCCTGCTATGCCTATGGCAAAGACTACCACGAAGTCATGAAAGACCGTTTAGCGCAGCTGTTTGAACATCTGCGAGCCTTGTCGCCAATACCTGTCATTGGCAGGGTGTTCTGTGACACCGCTCCCGTTGCTGAACGCTACTGGGCTTGGCGCGCCGGAATAGGATGGATAGGGAAGAACTGCAACCTGATAATCCCCCGCGCAGGCTCGTTGTGCTTCATAGGCGAGATAATATGCGATCTGCAATTGCCCAGCGACACCCCCATGCAAGGGCGTTGCGGTACATGCAGGGCATGCATCGATGCCTGCCCTACAGATGCCCTGATAGAACCGCAGCACTTGGATGCCCGCCTGTGCCTGTCGTGCCAGACAATAGAAAACAGAGAAGAACTACCCGAAACGACCTTGCAGTCAATGGGCAACAGGGTGTACGGATGCGACACATGCCAGCTCGTATGCCCTTGGAACAACGGCGTGCCTGCAACAAATGTAGAGGAGTTCAAGCCCTCAAGCGAATTCATGTCAATGGAAACGGATGATTGGAAAGCATTGACTGTTGAAAGCTACCGCCGGTTGTTCAAAGGCTCAGCAGTCAAACGCCTGAAATATGATGGCCTCATGAGGAACATTAAGGCAGCAACCAGAAAGAACAACGACACCGACTGACCATCAGGGCGATGAAACGAGGTTATCTTGGCAACATGTCATATCTTTGCCGACAAAACGATTCGCAACGACATGCGCAAACTAATAAGCAAAAAAGATAAGACGTTGCTCTCCAGAAAACAACGCAATATATTAGTCATTGCCATAGTAGTATCCGTAGCAATAGCACCTGCAGTAGTGGCAATGATGATCAGAAACCAACTCATCCATGAAAGTGTAGTGCATTTGCCAGATACCACAGAGGTTGTCGAAATAACATACGAATACGGGATACCAACAAACGACTATGAAATAACCTACGGGATAGTCGAGAAAAACCAAAGCCTGTCCACAATATTAAGGGAGCATGGATTGGGAATAACCGATGTCCACAAGCTCACTGAAAAAGCCAAAGGAACGTTCGACGAACGCAAGGTAAGAAGTGGACAAGCATACGCGGTCTTTTATTCAAAAGACAGCATACCGCAAGCAAAATACTTCATCTATGAGGAAAGCCCAAGGGGATATCTCGTGTTCGACCTAAATGGCGACTACTCGGTGAACCGTGTCGAGTACCCAGTAGAGTGGAGAACCAAAACGGCAAAAGGAAAGGTTTCAACATCGTTATGGTTCGCAATGGACGAAATAGGGGCATCACCAATGCTCGCCGTGACGTTGTCGAACATTTTCGGATGGACAATAGACTTCTTCGGACTCAAAAAGGACGACGAGTTTAGGGTAATTTATGAACAAGAGTATGTCAACGGAAGGAAACTCGACAGCTTCTACGTCAAAGCAGCATCATTCAAGCAAGGAGACAGCACCTATTATGCAATACCATTCATCCAAGACGGAGAAGAACTCTACTACAACGTGGATGGAAACAGCCTTAAAGGGGCATTCCTCAAAGCGCCGCTCGATTTCTACAGAATCACGTCGCGATTCACAAACAGCCGATTTCACCCAGTGCTAAAACGATACCGCGCACACCACGGCATCGACTATGCAGCGCCTGTGGGAACGCCGGTTTATGCCGTCGCAGACGGGGTGGTAATAGCAAAAGCATACCAAGCAAGTGGTGCGGGATACTACATCAAAATAAGGCATAGCAACAAATACGAAACAACATACATGCACTTGTCGCGCTTTGCAAAAGACATAAAGAAAGGCTCAAAGGTGAAGCAAAAACAGGTAATAGGATATGTTGGCTCAACAGGATTGTCGACAGGGCCGCACCTCGACTTCAGAGTACACCTCAACGGAAAGCCCATTAACCCGCTCTCAATAAAGTCGCCCCCCGATAAACCTATATCAAACGACAACCGCGAAGCTTTCTACGCTCTGTGCGACTCGCTCGTGCAACAGCTCAACGAACTGTAACGATAGGGATTCGTCACTCGCTGCCGGCGCGCCTGCCCCAGCGGAATGCAACGACGGCAACAATAACCGAGTAGGCAACCTTTGCAGCCAAAGCCGCTGTAAAAATGGCGATATGCCTCTCGAGGTCAATTATGCCGCCCTCGCCGGTCGAAGGCTCTATTCCGTCAAGAAAACGGGTCAATGGAAACAGTGAAAACAGCACCTTCAAACCGTCACTGGCATTGGTGGGAAGAATGAACAACCCGATGCCGGAAACCTCAAGCAACATGAAAATGTAACTACGCGACAGCTCGTAGCGCATCGAAACATCAGGCGGAAAACCAAAAGAACCGAACAGTTCGAAGTCAAAACCCGAAGACAAGATGCTCGTGGCAAACAACAAGACAATGCCGGCAAGTGATGTGACCTTCAAACGCATGGAACGCCATACGACAAGACCCCAAATGCACACGCCAGCCATGGCATAGCTCATCAGCTTCATGAAGAACCCAGGTGTCGATGAAGCACCGAAAAGAGGGAAGTGGGCATAAATGGGAATGAAACGGGCATGCAAAATAAACAGCATACCCAACGACGACAACGCCCACACAAGGCAGCACAGCAACACGAAACGGCATGCCAACCTGCTGCCCTCCAATGGCTTCGCAGGCAAATCCCTCTTTGGGGAAGTTCTTGGTCTTGACTTCATCACATTGATTCCTTGCCGCTAAAGTACGAATATCCGGCGACACAACAAAAACACCGCTATGCCACATTCCTGCAGCAGCGGTGTTCATGCCATATAGACTTGGCCCGGTTATTCCGCGCTTGTTATCTCATAATCGTCAGCAGGCGCGCCCTCTGCAATCATAGTCCAGCCTTTCAAGGAGTTGACCAAAACCAAGATGCCGATGGCAAACGACAGGAAATAGCCAATGAGCGGAAACCACGACACGACGATGCCTACAATCATCCAAGTCACTACCTTGCGGAGCAAATCAGCGCCCTCCTTGGCCCTCGCGCCAAGCACGGCAGAATGCGAAAGGCCAGAGTAGCCTTTGTAGAGTTTCACGAAACCAACTATAACCAACACTAACCAAGCAATCGACCCAATGACAGGGATAAGAGCGGAAACCACCCCGATGGCAAACAGGATGTAGGCCAGGCGGACATCGCTTGCAGCACGAGTGTCGGCCTCGTCATGCTGCATCTTCACAAAATTGCTTATCGAAATGAAAAACAGCACGTAACCAACAATGACAAGCACCGAGCAAACCGTCGAAAGAATCGACAATAACGAGGGCTCAACCAAAGCAGAGGCTTCCCCTGACATGACCGCGTCCACGATCTCCTTGATATTTACCGGGTTTACAATCGAGTTAATGCCTGAGAACAATGTGGCTAACAAACTGAAACCGGTGTAAATGAAAATCGCATTCTTCAACTTCTTGATGTTCAATACCCATAAAATGTTACTCATAATAAATAAATATTTAATTAATAAATGCATGCCGCTGCAAACAGCATAATAAAATTGTTATCTTGGCATAAGATAAACAAAATAAAGCAAACGGCAAAATATATGGGAACATTTTTTTGGAAAAACGCCATAATATGCCGCACAAAACCAAGAAATAAACAAATGCAAAGCAAAAACAAACAAGCCCGCACGCAGGAAAAACGGCAACTGCAACGGCGTCAGTTCAGATGAAAGGCGCGGAAAGCTCGCCGGAACGCCGCGCAGCCGTCACAACTGGATGCTCTGGGCCGCAACCCTCTCGTTGAGGAACAACGAGGCATGCTCAGAAAAGCTATCGGCCGACTCGGTCGTGAAGAAATTGCAAGTGGAATTCTTCGTGCATAAACGCTCTATCTCATCGTGGCGGCGCAGGTAAGAGGCAAGGCTGCGGGCAACGTGGACACCCTGCGAGAGGATTCCAACATGTCGCGGAACGTGCCGGCGTATGCTTTCCATCAGCAAAGGATAGTGCGTGCAGCCAAGCACGATGGTGTCAATCTGCCCGTCAAGGGCAAGCAATTCGTTGACATGCTTCTTGACGAAGTAATCAGCTCCCTCGCTGCCGGCCTCTCCGTTCTCGACAAGAGGAACCCACATCGGGCAAGCTACCGACGACAGCCGCACGCCGGGGAACAGCTTGCCAATCTCCATGTCGTAAGAGCCCGACCGCACCGTGCCGGGGGTGGCAAGCAAACCGACATGGCCCGCCGCCGTCATCAGCCCTACCGCCTCGGCAGTGGGGCGGATCACCCCAAGCACGCGCCGGAAAGGAGCTAGCCGGGGCAAGTCAACCTGCTGGATAGTGCGCAAAGCCTTGGCCGAAGCCGTGTTGCAGGCAAGGATAACAAGAGGGCAGCCCAAGGCGAAAAGGCGGTTGACAGCCTGCAAAGTGAACTCGTAAACCAAACCGAACGAACGGGTGCCGTAAGGGGCACGCGCATTGTCGCCGAGATAAACGTAATCGTATTCAGGAAGGGCATCACGAATCGCGCCGAGAATGGTCAAACCCCCGTAACCCGAATCAAAGACACCTATGGGCCCGGCCTCAAGGCCGTAGCGCGAACTATTTGTCGACATCTATCGCAAAACCTTTTCACACAGAGGCCGGCATCTGCCGGCCAGCAACGCAAAGTTACAGTTTTTCCCGCCCGGAAGCCGAACTGAACGCGGAAAAATAACCAAACCGAACACCCCGGGCAGAACCGGCACGCCGCGCAATCCCATCCCCGTCCGAGAGAAGACACGCCTGCACGCTGCGCAACCCCAAATTTCACGTAACGCAAAGCCCGTATTCAACCCGCGCAAACCAAAATTTCACGCAACGCAAACCCTGTCCGCATGCCATGAAAGCCTGATTTGCTGCTGAGAACCCCCGGCGGCGCGCAGCGAAATCCGCAACCGCCCGGGAAGCAATCCTCACTCGGGTGCTATGAAAAGTTTCCCTGGGTAGTATGCAATTTTTATTTTTAGGTTAAGTTTATTTATTTTTACCGTAAGATTATATATTTTTACCTTGCAAATACATATTTTTAAGGTAAAAATAAAGATTTCTCCCTACCCAAGGGAAGATTGCATCCTACCCAAGGCGGAATGGCATGCAACCCAGCGATGCTTTTCATGCCGTCCTTGCAAACGTTACGCCGCGCCAAGAGCGGGATATCTTGGTTTGCCGGGCCGTTCCGGGCAGCACGCGCAGGCATCTTGCGCTGTATCCTTGCGCGAAGGGCGTACCGCCTTATCCCGAGGCGGGCAGGTGGCGGCTGCACCCTCGATACCGCGTTTTCCCGCCCTCGGTACTGCCGAATACCGCGAAATATTGCTAACTTGGCGGTCGGAAACAGCAAAAACATCTGATTATGGCAAAGACCAATCATCTCGTGAAAATGGCTTTCCTGTCCTTGCCACTGGCGATTGCAGCCATCTCGTGCGGAGGGCATGGAAAAGCAGGCAGCGTCCCGGCATCTCCCACCGCCACCACAAAAGTCGCGGAGGGCGTGGAAACAGTGGTTTACGACAGCGTTTCAGTGACTTGGATCAAGGATAATGCCGGCGACCAGTTAATGCCCGTCTCGTTGTTTGGCGAAGTACCTGACAGTCTCATCGAACA
>CAZWPW010000048.1:0-11068 GCA_964635525.1 uncultured Bacteroidaceae bacterium | reverse complement strand
GTGGTTACATACCTTTCAATCGTCATCGGCGAGCTGGTTCCCAAGAAGATTGGCCTTAACATGGGCTACCGTGCAGCCATGGCGGTTGCCACTCCCATGTATGTCCTCTCGCTCATTGCTATGCCCTTTGTTTGGGTGTTGGAGCGCAGCACGCGGGCCCTTTCGTCGCTCTTGGGCATTGACAAGCATAAGAACCAAGTGACTGAGGATGAAATCAAGTCGATGGTGCGCGAAGGAGCCGAGGCCGGCGAGGTTCAAGAGGTCGAACAGGATATTATAGAGCGCGTCCTCGTGCTTGGCGATCAGGATGTTGAGTCGATAATGACGCACCGCAAGGATATCAAGTTCCTCGAGGCGGGCATGTCATCAGCCGAGGTGCGCGGCATATTGGATGAGCAAGTGCATGACGCTTATCCGGTTACCGACGGCAACAGCGACGATGTTTGCGGCGTGGTGTCGTTGAAAGACCTGATAAAAGGGTTGTGGACTGAGGGCTTTTCGTTGCGTGCCATCATGCATGAACCTGTTTTCTACCCCGAGTCGATGACAGTCTACAAGGCCTTGGCCGACATGAAGCGCAGGAAGATAAGCCAGGCTTTTGTATGCGACGAGTTCGGCGATATGACCGGCGTTGTCACTCTCAGGGATGTGCTTGAGGGGTTGGTGGGCACAATCCAGGAAAAGGGCGCACGGCCAATGATTACAAAGCGCCAAGGCGAGGCCTCGGGCTGGCTTGTTGACGGGCAATGCCCGTATTATGACTTCCTTGAGTATTTCGAGCGCGAGGAATTGTTTGAACCTAACACCTATAATACCATATCGGGGTTGTTGATTGAGTTGCTTGGCCATATCCCTGCCGAGGGTGAGAGCGTTGAGTGGAACGGTTTCCGCATCGAAGTGGTTGATATGGACGGCAACCGTGTCGACAAGCTACTCGTGTCGTTGGACGCGGCAGGCGAGGAGCCGGCATGACTATATCCAAGAAATGCTCTGGTAGTTGATTGTGAAATTCAGCTCCTTCGTGGTGGTTTCCTTTTTCGAGAACAGGTAAAAAGTCAATTGCGGGGTGCGCGCCTGCGCGTCCTCAATGACTGTTACTACGGTGATGTCGGTGTTGTATGTGCCGTCCTTGAAGGTTATTGTGCAATCCTCGTCAGGAGCTGTTGCGACCATGCTGCCCTCGTATGTGGTTGTGTTCGTGTCGAGTTCGGTTATACTGAGCCAGAATGTGCTTACGTCCTTGTATTTGCAACTGAAGCTGCTGAGTTCCTTTTTAGTCGATTGCAGGTTAAGGTTTATTGTCACCGTGTCGCCCAAGAAGAGGTTGTCGATGGACTTTCCCTGCCCGCTGATGGAAATGTTCCTTATGTTGATTTCCGGTGCTTCGTTCTCGTCATCTGTGCAACTTGCCATGTTTATGGCTGCCAGCGTGAGAATTGTCATCATGAATTGGCTTAGCTTCATGCTCGTATCATTTGTTGCAAAAATAATCATAATGGAGGCATTCGCAATATTTGCCGGCAATTTATGCGTATTCTGCTTGTTATAGGTTGACGAATGGTTGCCAAAGTATTAATTTTGCCTGCAATGGCAAACGAAGAAGTTATCAAGGATTCGGTAGAAAGATATTTGCGACGCACCTCTTCCCGTCGTTTGGACATCAAATGCGCGTTGTTTGACATGGATGGCGTGCTTTTCGACTCGATGCCAATGCATGCCGCATCGTGGGTTGGCGTAATGGCGCAATGGAACATCCCCTTTACGACGGAAGATGCCTACTTGAACGAGGGCAGGACAGGCAGCGCGACAATCGAGCTCGCAGCCCGGCGGGCGGGCATGCCTCCTCCGAGCGAAGAGGAAATAACCGCCATCTATGCCGACAAGTGTGCCAGGTTCAACTCCTTTGGCGATTCGTTGCCTATTCCCGGTGCATGTAATTTGGTCAAGGAACTCAAGGCCATGGGCCTGCGTCTGACTGTTGTAACCGGTTCAGCGCAGAGGACTCTTCTGTCTAAAATAGACACTGCCTACCCTGGTATGTTCGAATTGGGCAACATGGTGACGGCATTTGATGTCAAGCATGGCAAGCCGTCGCCTGAACCGTACTTGATGGCGTTGGGAAAAATGGGGGTCAAGCACAATGAAGCCTTCATAGTCGAGAACGCACCACTTGGCGCGGAGGCGGGCAGGGCGGCAAATATTTTCACTATCGTCGTCAACACCGGCCCGCTTTCACCTGACTTGTTCCTTGAAAGCGGTGCAGATTTGCTGTTCAACGACATGGACGATTTCAAGTCGTCGCTTGGTGTCTTGTTCAACATGTTCAAGAGCTGTCAATAAAAAGTTGCCGCTCCGGAAGGCAAGATACAGTCTGGAATGATTCAACAATATGTTTTTATGCAATTATTTCGCACTTGCATGGATAGTTTGTGTGTTTTTGTTGAAAATGAATACAACATAGCAAAAATAATACTACTTTTGCGGTGACAAATATAATATATGGCATTATGTTAAAAGAGAAAGCTGGATTGAATGCAGGACAAATATGGAATGCATTGAATGAAAAAGGAAGTTTGACGGTCAAGGAACTCAAAAAAGCGTCAAAGCTCACTACTGACAAGGAATTGTTCTTAGGCTTGGGCTGGCTTTTAAGGGAGGACAAGATCACCGTAGAGCCGATTGACGAAAAAGAATTCAAAGTAAGCTTGAACTGAAAGCAGCGGATCAGCCCGCAAACTTTTCTTTCAAGATTGCATGCATCCAACGCAACAGTATTGGTGAATGCAGTCTTTTTGTTTTATGCAGAAGATAATTTCGTGGCAATAGTTTGCAATCGAAGTATTAATGCTTATTTTTGCAAAAATTTTTGTTTACATAAGAAAGATAGAAATGTCGAGAGTTTGTCAAATTACAGGTAAAAAGGGCTCGGTCGGCAACCATGTTTCACACTCGAACAAGAAATCGAAAAGGCGTTTCGAGGTGAACCTGTTGTCAAAGAATTTTTATTATGCTGAGCAGGATTGTTGGATTAAATTGCGTGTGAGCGCAGCAGGCATCAGGTTGATCGACAAGGTTGGCCTGCACAACGCTTTGGTCACGGCAGTGAACAAGGGTTATTGTGATTGGAAATCCATTCAGGTAGTCGGTTAATAAAGGAAGGAGCAAAGCAATGGCAAAGAAGACGAAAGAAAACAGGGTTCAAGTGATATTGGAATGCACAGAACATAAGGCCAGCGGAATGCCGGGCACTTCCCGTTATGTCACAACCAAGAACAAGAAAAACACTCCCGGAAGGCTTGAGTTAAAGAAATACAATCCTATATTGCGTCGCATGACGGTTCACAAAGAAATCAAATAATATAGATTATGGCAAAGAAAGCGGTAGCAACATTGCAAGAAGGCAAAACTGACGGGCGTTCCTATTCCAAGGTAATACGCATGGTCAAGTCACCCAAGACGGGCGCTTACGTTTTCGACGAGAAGATGGTTCCCAATGAAAAGGTTGACGAGTTTTTCAAGAAATAAAGCCTAAGGTTTTTAAATCAAGGTTCCCTTGCGTTGGATTTCCAAGTGCAAGGGAATTTTCATTTATTGCTATATTTGTCAGTAATAAAGGTACTCAATGATGGGCATGTTTAATTTCCTGTCGAAAGACAGCAAAGAGAATTTGGACAAAGGTTTGTCCAAGACCAAGGAGAGCCTCTTCACTAAAATAAAACGAGCAGTTGCGGGCAAGTCGACCATAGACGATGAAATATTGGACGAGCTTGAAGAAGTTTTGATAACATCCGATGTCGGCGTTGCCACTACGCTCAAGGTCATAGACCGCATTAAAAAGAGGGTCGAGAAAGAGAAGTACATCAACACAAGCGAGTTGAACAATCTGTTAAGGGATGAGATATCCTCAATGATATTGGAAAGCCAGCAGGTTGCCGGGTCGGATTTTGACTTTCCGCAAGAGCAGAAACCATATATCATCCTTGTCGTTGGGGTCAATGGAGTAGGGAAGACGACAACCATTGGCAAGCTAGCTTACCAATTCAAGAAGTCTGGCAAGAAAGTCTATCTCGGCGCCGCCGATACTTTCCGTGCTGCAGCGGTGGAACAGCTTTGCATTTGGGGCGAGCGCGTCGGTGTTCAAGTGGTAAAGCAGAAAATGGGAGCCGACCCGGCCTCGGTAGCCTTCGACACCCTCAATTCGGCTTTAGCCAACTCTGCCGACGTGGTTATTATCGACACGGCGGGGCGTCTTCACAATAAAGTCAACCTTATGAACGAATTGGCTAAGATCAAGAACGTCATGAGGAAATTGCTCCCCGATGCCCCTCATGAAGTCCTCTTGGTCCTTGACGGTTCTACTGGCCAGAATGCTTTCGAGCAAGTCAAGCAATTCTCAAAAGTAACCGAAGTGAATGCCTTGGCGGTCACTAAACTTGATGGTACGGCCAAAGGAGGCGTGGTCATAGGCATATCTGACCAGTTCCGCATTCCTGTCAAGTATGTCGGGATAGGGGAAGGTATTGATGATTTGCAAGTTTTCAGAAGCAGGGAGTTTGTCGATTCTTTGTTCGGGTAAAATGAAAAATAACATAGTTGATGTCATCACGCTCGGTTGCTCGAAGAACCTGGTGGACTCTGAAAAGTTGATGAAACAACTGTCAGTCAACGGCTACGAGGTCAGGCATGACCCTGCGCAACTCACGGGGCGCATTGCAGTTGTCAACACTTGCGGCTTCATTGGAGACGCAAAGGAGGAATCGATAAACACCGTTCTTGAGCTGGCGCAAATGAAGGACGAGGGCAAGCTCGACAAATTGTTTGTCATGGGATGCCTGACGGAGCGTTACATGAATGAGTTGAAAGTTGAAATACCGCAGGTTGACAAATTCTACGGCAAGTTTGACTGGAGCCGGTTGATTTCTGATTTGGGCAAGACACTATCATCGTCATGCTTGCATGAGCGAATCCAGACAACGCCCAAGCACTATGCATACTTGAAAATATCAGAAGGTTGCAACCGCCAATGCGCCTTTTGCGCCATACCCATCATGACCGGAAGCCATAAGTCGCGCCCTAAAGCGGAGATACTGTCAGAGGTTGATTACCTCTTGTCATGCGGGGTAAAAGAGTTCCAACTCATCGCCCAGGACTTGACCTACTACGGTATGGACACAGAGCATAGGCACGCGCTGCCTGAATTGGTCGATGCCATTGCTTCCAAGCAGGGTGTCGAGTGGCTGAGGCTTCATTACACATATCCTGCCATGTTCCCTGTCGAGCTGCTGAGTGTTATGCGCGACCGCGACAATGTTTGCAATTATTTGGACATTGCCTTGCAGCATATCAGTGACAAGATGTTGCAGGCAATGCGCAGGCGCATAACGGCGGACGAGACTTACCGTTTGATAGAAACGATACGCAAGGAAGTTCCAAGCGTACACTTGCGCACTACTTTGATGGTTGGCTTCCCGGGGGAAACTCACGATGACTTCAAGCAATTGAAAGCCTTTGTCAAGGAAGTTCGTTTCGAGCGGCTTGGGGCATTCGCTTATTCTGAGGAAGATGGCACTTATGCTGCTGGCAATTATGCCGATGATGTCCCTCCGGAAGTCAAGCAAGAGCGGCTTGACGAACTGATGCTAATTCAACAAGGCATCTCGGCCGATGTCGCGGAAGAAAAAGTAGGCAAGACGTTCAAAGTCATGATTGACAGGCATGAGGATGGCTATCATATTGGACGCACTGAATATGATTCGCCTGAAGTAGACCCGGAAGTGTTGATAAAACAAACTGGAGAACCCGTAGCAATAGGCAATTTCTATGATGTGGAGGTTACTGGCTCCGATGAGTTTGACTTGTACGGGAAAATAGTTCAAGGCAATAGGCATAACCATTAAAAGCAACTGGGATATGGATGATGTTTTAGGGTTAATCAAAAATGATCCTTGGCTGGAGCCTTATACGGAAGCCATTGTCGGCCGTCATGAGTTTGTACTCCACAAGGAGAATGAGCTCACAAACAAAGGTGAGAAAAGCTTGTCGGATTTTGCAGACGGTTATCTTTATTTTGGTCTGCACAAGATGCGCAACGGTTGGGTAATGCGTGAATGGGCACCAAATGCCACAAAAATTTTCCTTGTCGGAACATTCAACGGTTGGCAGGAAAAACCGAACTACGAACTCAAGCGAATCGAAAATGGCGTTTGGGAACTCGAAATGGAGGCGGATGCTGTTAGCCACCTTGACCTCTATAAGTTGCATGTGTATTGGAATGGGGGGATGGGCGAAAGAATCCCGGCTTGGACAAACAGGGTAGTGCAGGACGAAGCAACGAAAATCTTTTCCGCACAAGTGTGGAATCCCCCGCACCCGTACAAGTTCAAGAACCCCAAGTTTGTCCCCGATACGAATCCCCTGCTGATATACGAGTGCCATATCGGCATGGCGCAAGACGCCGAGAGGGTAGGGACGTATCGTGAGTTCAAGGACAATGTCTTGCCCAGAGTAATACGGGCTGGATACAATTGCCTGCAAATCATGGCTATCCAAGAACATCCGTATTACGGGAGTTTCGGCTACCATGTTTCAAGTTTTTTTGCCCCTTCGTCGCGCTTTGGCACACCCGATGAATTGAAAGAACTGATTGACGAAGCACATACGAACGGTTTGGCCGTCATCATGGATATTGTCCATTCTCATGCGGTAAAAAATGAAGTAGAAGGGCTTGCAAACTTCGCTGGCGACCCGAACCAATATTTTTACCCGGGCAGCCGGCATGAGCATCCGGCATGGGATTCGCTATGCTTTGACTACGGCAAGAACGAGGTGTTGCATTTCCTGCTCTCGAATTGCAAGTATTGGCTTGAGGAATTCCGCTTTGACGGTTTCCGTTTCGACGGGGTCACGTCAATGATATACTACAATCATGGTTTAGGACAAGCCTTTTGCAACTATGGCGACTACTATGATGGGGGAGAGGACGACAATGCAATAGCTTATTTGACCTTGGCCAACAAGCTGATACACCAAGTCAACCCAAATGCTTTGACCATAGCCGAGGAGGTCTCTGGCATGCCGGGGCTTGCCGCGCCAATAGCTGATGGGGGCTATGGGTTCGACTACAGGATGGCAATGAACATCCCCGACTATTGGATTAAAACTATCAAAGAGAAGAAAGACGAGGATTGGAAGCCCTCGTCAATGTTCTGGGAAGTCACTAACCGGCGCAGCGATGAAAAAACAATATCGTATGTCGAGAGCCATGACCAAGCCCTTGTAGGCGACAAGACAGTTATTTTCCGTTTGATAGATGCCGACATGTATTGGCACATGGCGAAGGCCGACCGCAATTTCACTGTCGACCGCGGCATCGCTTTGCACAAGATGATAAGGCTGTTGACCCTTTCGACCGTCAATGGCGGATATTTGAATTTCATGGGCAATGAGTTCGGGCATCCCGAGTGGATTGACTTTCCACGAGAGGGCAATGGCTGGTCATGCAAGTATGCCCGCCGGCAATGGAACCTTGTCGACAACGAGCTGCTTTGCTACCATTACCTTGGCGATTTCGACCGGGCAATGATCCGTTTAGTCAAGAGCGTGCCAGATTTCCAGAAGACAGATGTCGTTGAGATATGGCACGACGACGGCGACCAAATGCTTGCTTACATGCGCGGCACGTTGCTTTTCGTCTTCAATTTCAATCCTTCAAAATCCTTCGAGGACTATGGCTTGTTGGTCAACGAGGGGAAATATGTGGTGGAACTCAACACCGACAACCCAGCCTATGGAGGTTTTGGCTTGAATGATGACACCGTTGAGCATTTCACTAATTACGATGAGCTATACCATAAACAGAAGAAAGGATGGCTCAAGCTCTATGTCCCGGCAAGGTCAGCTTTGGTTTTGAGAACGGTGAATGAGCGATAAATATATGAATAGAAGATACAACCATAAAAGTGCCCAGTCCATCTTTCATTTCAGCAATGGATTATTGCATAAATCCTTGGCAGATGCTGTCAAGTCAATAAATCCAAGCATAAAATTAGAAGATATAGCTAGTAAAGGAAAAGGGGGATTAGGACAGCTGGTTGAAAAATATTATTACGGCTATGAACCTAACAATAAGCCGGAAGCGGACTTTCCAGAAGCAGGTGTAGAACTGAAGACAACACCATTGAAAAAAAGTGTTCAAGGACAATTCCTTATTAAGGAAAGGCTTGTCTGTGACATGATTGATTTTTGTGAAATAGTCAATGTCTCTTTTGAAGAATCTGCATTTTACAAGAAATCAGTATTAATGTTAATCCTCTTTTATCTCCATGCAAAAGGAAAGAGTTTACTTGATTTGGAATTTCTTTTCAGTGTACTATGGAAATTGAAAGACAAAGACCTTGTTATAATAAAACATGATTATGAAATAATAGTAGGCAAGATTAAAGCAGGTAAAGCACATGAACTTTCCGAAGGGGATACGATGTATTTAGGGGCTTGTAGAAAAGGGCAAAAAGGAGATTCTCTTCGTAAACAACCATTTAGTGATATATATGCCCCAAAACGAGCTTTTGCGCTCAAACCGGCTTATATGCGCACCATCCTTGAATTTATTCTTGCTAGCGGCAAAGACATGGTGACTAACACCGAGATTCCGACATTGGAAGAAATGGCATTGGTTTCAAAAGAAGAGTTGGAAACATCTTCTTTTGAAGATATCCTGATCGGTAGGATTATGAGATTCAAGGGATTTGATTATAAACAAATTGCAAATAAGCTTAATTTGGAAATATCTTCTGGAGACAAGAGCCGCTATGCAAGAATTGTCAAAGGCATGCTATTAAAGGATCTCAAAGATTTTGACAATGCTGAGGAGTTCCATAAGTCTGGAATAATTGTAAAGACAATACGTCTTGAAACGAATGGAAGTGTAAAGGAAAGCATGTCATTTGAAAACATTGATTATTATGAACTCTATGAAACTGAAGAATGGATAGAATCAAGGTGGTATGAAATTGTGACTTCGCGCTTTATGTTTGTTGTTTTTCGGGCGGAAAGTCCATGCCTGCATGACTGGCATGACGAAACGAGATACATTTTGGATAAAGTCATTTTTTGGACAATGCCCGTGGAAGATTTGGGTACTGCAGAGAGGTATTGGGAAAATATACGTATGAATGTAAAAAAAGATACATTGCAAGATACTGACAACTCTTTTTGGAAATTATCCGACAACCGTGATTTTCACGTACGTCCAAAAGCGCAGACTAGCAAAGACAAGTGCCATAGTCCCAAAAGCAACATGGAAGTTCCCAAGAAGGCTTATTGGTTTAATAGAGGATACGTTAAAAAGATACTTCAACGTGCTTATGGAACTGAATGGAGAAAAATATTCGGAGAGGATTGATATGAAAACTCACACATATATCAAATATGATATGACCCCTATGCAAGTTTGTGAGCCTATTTCTGATTACTGCAAGGCAACACGAACCCAATTCCAACAACTTTCATTGTTTTCGGAAAACAATATAGAAGAAACGAATGGAAATGAAATAAGAGTAGTAGAACTATTTGCCGGTGTAGGCGGCTTTAGAATAGGACTTGAACGAGCATCAAAACGATATAAAACAATATGGAATAATCAATGGGAACCCTCCACAAAAAGGCAAGACGCATCGATCATATATTGTAAACGGTTTGGTTCAGAAGGGCATAGCAACGCAGACATAGCTACTGTACCTGCGAACGCGATACCTAGGCATGATTTGTTGGTAGGCGGTTTCCCATGTCAAGACTATTCTGTAGCGACAACATTAAAACACTCAGGAGGGATTCAAGGGAAGAAAGGAGTTCTATGGTGGCAAATTTATCGCATAATAGAACAAAGCCCAACTAAACCTGAATATCTTTTTTTAGAGAATGTAGATAGGCTATTAAAATCCCCGGCTTCTCAACGTGGGCGTGATTTTGCACTTATTTTGGCATCTCTTAGTGATTTAGGCTATATTGTGGAATGGCGCGTCATCAATGCAGCTGAATACGGTATGCCACAGCGAAGGCGTAGAACATATATTTTGGCGTATAAAACAAATACAGCAATAGCACGCAGCATTAAAGATGCGGAAAAGTGGATTCTACATGAAGGAACTATAGCAACGGCATTCCCTGTTAATGTCAAAGAGAATGCTACAACAAGAACTTTCAAGATATGTGGTACTTTGGATGAAGTTTCATCTGATTTTAATACAGATAGGATGGGAAATGGATTTGAAAATGCAGGAATTATAATAAATCGCCAGATTACCACAATTGCAACTATTCCACATTATGAAGGAGGACATTTATTATTAGGACAACTTCTTATTCCTGAAGATAAAGTGCCTGGTAACTTTTTCATCTCCGAGGAAGACCTGCCTAAATGGGAATATCTTAAAGGAGGAAAACAAGAAATAAGAAAAAGTGCAAATGGTTATGAGTATAAGTATGCGGAGGGAAGCATGACTTTCCCTGATGCGTTAGACAAACCTTCGCGGACGATAATAACAGGTGAAGGAGGAAGCGGCCCGTCAAGATTCAAACATGTAGTACGAACAGAGAGTGGACGTTACAGGCGGCTAACTCCAATTGAATTGGAACGATTGAACATGTTTCCCGATCAACATACTGAAGGGGCTTCCGAATCAAGGCGTGCTTTTCTAATGGGCAATGCACTTGTGACTGGAATAGTAGAAAAAATCGGTATTGTGCTATTGCATAACATTGATGCTATAAAGTAAAAATATAGAGCGGAACTCTGTCTCCTTAGTTTCATGCTTGTGGTGTTTGCTTTTAAGAATGAAGAAAGAATGCGTATGCAAACACATGTTTTGTAAAACAAAACGAATCGTCGCCACATAAGACATTAGAGTTATTTAACTATCTCATTGTTGTGAGGTAGTTTTTTTTTTTTTTTTTTTTTTGTAAATCACATTTTTAATAACGTATGGTTTTCGATTCATGGCTGTGTTTTTTTCCGCGCTTTTCTTTTGCAGAAAAACTGTCATTTGTTTTGAAAAGATTTAAACCGATTATT
>CAZWPW010000047.1:0-11392 GCA_964635525.1 uncultured Bacteroidaceae bacterium | reverse complement strand
ACCAGTTAATGCCCGTCTCGTTGTTTGGCGAAGTACCTGACAGTCTCATCGAACATTTGTCGCTTCAAGAGGGCATCCCGGCGACGGTCAGCGTGTTCCTTGTTGAGCACGGGGGCAAGAGGATTCTCTTCGATGCCGGCAACGGATTGTCTGACAGCGGCTTGCTGGGAGGGCTTGCAGCCTTGGGCATCAGCCCGGAGGATATAACCTGCATCTGCCTTACGCACTGCCACGGCGACCACATCGGCGGGCTTCTGAGCGAAGGCAAGCCGGTTTTCCCCAATGCCGAAGTATATCTTTCGCGCATCGAGCATGAGTCGTGGACTCAACCCGACGGTGCAGGCAATGAAAAAGTGGCAGCCATGCTCGAGGCGTATGCCGGCAAGGTGCGGCTGTTCGAGTTTGGCGACACGGTGGCAGACGTTGCGCTGGCCATCGATGCCGTTGGCCACACGCCGGGGCATACGGCCTACCAGGTGGGCAAGGTGCTTGTCGTTGGCGATTTGATGCATGGTGTGGCACTGCAGAAGGCCTATCCGGAGTACTGCGCCGGCTTTGACATGGACAAGCCCGGGGCCGTTTCAGCCCGCGAGCGCATCTTCGCTTATGCAGCCTCGAATGGTTTGCTCATGGCGGGCATGCATTTCCCCGCGCCGGCTTTCATCTTCCCCGATTGATGCCGTCCCTGTTTTTTTATTCCCCGCTGCGGCTTTGGTATAACGAAATAAATCGTACCTTAGCCGCAATTAAATCTAATTGCCATGAGCAAGAACAATGACTATTGCGTTATCATGTGCGGTGGCATGGGCAGCCGTTTCTGGCCTTTCAGCCGCAAGGAACGCCCCAAGCAGTTCCTTGATTTTTTGGGCATAGGCCGCTCGTTGCTCCAGCTCACATACGACAGGTTCTCGAAAGTCATCCCCAAGGAAAACATAATCATATCGACCAATGACGATTACGTTGGCTTGGTCAAGGAGCAGTTGCCCGATGTGGACGTGCGCAACATCCTTGCCGAGCCTGCCCGGCGCAACACCGCCCCGTGCATTGCTTGGGCCAGCTACCACATCAGGAACATAGAACCCGGCGCGAACATCGTTGTCACGCCCTCTGACCATATCATCCTCAATGAGGACGAGTTCAGAGCCGCCGTCAGGCGCGGGCTTGACTTCACCCGCGACAAGGACGTGCTTCTGACCATCGGCATCAAGCCCAGCCGCCCGGAGACGGGTTACGGGTACATACAGGTAGACGAGAGCATCGACGGCACTTTCTATACGGTGAAGACTTTCACCGAGAAGCCAGAGTATGACCTTGCCAAGGTGTTCATCGAAACGGGCGAGTTTTACTGGAATTCAGGCATTTTCTTCTGGAACGCCCAGGCTGTTACCAAGGCGATTGAACGTTACCAGCCCTCAATAGCGTCGGTTTTCGGTAATGGCGAGAAACTGCGAAGCGGAAACGAGAAGGAATTTATCGACAGCCATTTCCCCTTCTGCCCCAACGTGTCAATCGATTTCGCGCTGATGGAGAAGGCAGACAACGTTTACGTTCACCTTGCTGATATGGGATGGACCGACCTCGGGACGTGGGAGTCGCTCTATGAGCTTTCTCCCAAGGACAAGAACCACAATGTCGTTTTGCGCTGCTCGACGCTGCTCAACGGGTGCACAAACAACATGATAGCCTTGCCCGATGAGAAACTCGCCATCATACAAGGCATGGACGGATACCTGATAGCCGAGCACGGTAACGTGCTCATCATCTGCAAGAAAGATGATGAAGCTAACCTGCGCAAGTATGTCAACGAGGCAAGGATACGCCTCGGAGAGGACTTGGTGTAGGGCATTCGTCCCAAGCGCGGGCAGGCTCTTGTGCGGCAATGCTTTTTTGTTGCGGTAGTGCAGAAACTAGCATAATAGTTTAACATTGCAAGAAGTTATTTTATGTATTTTTTGAGTGAGAAAGCGAAAGGTTTCATTTACTTTGCAATGAATTTAGGCTTCCACCGTAAATAAATAAAGGAACGATTTTAGTATAACAGAACATAATAAACTCAAATGGAACAAAAGACAGGATACATCTCCCAAATCATCGGCCCGGTTGTTGATGTCCACTTCCCGGATGCCAAGGACAGGAACCAGCTACCTGCCATCCATGAGGCATTGACCATCCACCGTGACGGGGGACGTGATTTGACGATAGAGGTGCAGCAGCACATTGGCGAGCATACGGTGCGCGCCATAGCCATGGATTCCACCGACGGGCTTCACCGCAAGATGAAAGCCGTTGCTGCAGGGCAGTCGATATCAATGCCTATAGGCGACCAGATCAAAGGCCGTTTGCTGAACGTCGTCGGCGAGCGCATAGACGGCATGCGCCCCTTGGATCGCTCGAACAGCGCGCCAATACACCGCGAACCTCCCAAATTCGAGGAGTTGTCGACTACCAAGGAAGTCCTTTACACGGGCATCAAGGTGATCGACTTGCTTGAGCCTTACGTCAAGGGAGGCAAGATAGGCTTGTTCGGCGGTGCCGGAGTGGGGAAGACGGTCCTTATCATGGAGCTTATCAACAACATCGCCAAGAAGCATAACGGTTTCTCGGTGTTTGCCGGAGTGGGAGAACGTACCCGCGAGGGCAACGACCTGTTGCGTGAAATGATTGAGTCGGGAGTAATCCGCTACGGCGAAGAGTTCAAGAAGAGCATGGAGGAAGGCAATTGGGACCTTTCGAAAGTTGACTACGATGAAGTGGCCAAGTCGCAGGCAACATTAGTCTTCGGGCAGATGAACGAGCCTCCTGGCGCCCGCCAATCGGTGGCCTTGTCGGGATTGACAGTAGCCGAATCGTTCCGTGACGGAGGAAATGACGGTTCAAGGCGCGACATACTGTTTTTCATTGACAACATATTCCGTTTCACACAAGCAGGTTCCGAGGTATCCGCTCTTCTCGGGCGCATGCCTTCGGCCGTGGGCTACCAGCCCACGCTTGCGACTGAGATGGGTAGAATGCAGGAGCGCATCACCTCGACGCGTAACGGCTCTATCACGTCGGTGCAGGCTATCTATGTCCCTGCCGACGACTTGACCGACCCTGCGCCTGCAACAACGTTTACTCACCTTGACGCAACGACGGTGTTGAGCAGGAAAATCGCCGAGCTGGGCATCTATCCCGCCGTTGACCCGCTTGACTCATCGTCGCGCATCCTTACCCCCGATGTCGTGGGAGAGGAACACTACAACACGGCACAGCGCGTAAAGCAAATCTTGCAGCGCAACAAGGAGTTGCAGGACATCATAGCAATCCTCGGCATGGATGAACTCTCTGATGAAGACCGCCAGACTGTCAACCGTGCACGGCGCGTGCAAAGGTTCCTTTCGCAGCCGTTCACCGTAGCAGAGCAGTTCACTGGCGTCAAGGGGCAAATGACAAACATCGAAGACACCATCCGAGGCTTCAAGATGATCCTTGACGGCGAAGTAGACCACCTGCCAGAGCAGGCGTTCCTGAACGTCGGGACAATCGAAGAGGCTATCCGCAAGGGTGAGGAGATGCTTGCTCGCGTCAAATGACAATGAACGCAAGCAGCGAGGTGTTATGGCAAATGAAATAAACATTAATCTACTGCAACCATGCTTCTAACTATTGTTTCGCCATCTGGCCAAGTATGCAATGCGGCAGTGAGCAGCGTCACCCTGCCTTCTGTGCAAGGGTCATTCACTGTCTTGCGCGGCCATGCTCCAATAATTGCCCAGTTGAAAAGCGGCGACATCGTTTATTCAGATGAAAATGGCCAAGAGAAACAGATCAGCATACGCAGCGGGTTCGTGCGCGTGTTGAACGACAATATAGAAGCGTGTGTGGAAATTGAAACTGTGAATCAATGAAACATTTGGCTGCCCTTTTGTTGTTGTCCGTTTGGTTGCCTGTAGCGGCAGCGGGGCATGAAGAAGGGGAAATCAACGCTAAGGAAATAGTACTGGAACACTTGAGCGACAGCTACGAGTGGCATGTCACAACCGTTGGCAGCCACCACATAACTGTCCCTCTGCCCGTCATTATCCATAGCTCGGCGACGGGTTGGCATTGCTTCTCATCGGCGCGCTTGCACGGCAACGCTGTCTACGAGGGCTTCACCATTGCCAGCGAAGGCGATTATGCCGGCAAGGTTGTTGAGGTAAATCCCGACGGCTCATACACGCGACCTTTGGACTTGTCGATAACGAAGACAGTGGCGGCATTGCTCATCAACAGCATCATATTGATGGTGCTTGTGGTTTGTGCGGCACGATCCTACCGCAACCGCAAAGCTGACTCCGAAGCACCCAAGGGTTTGGCCGGATTGTTCGAGTGGATAGTAGACTACCTGATCGAAGATTTAATCAAGCCTTGCGCCGGCCCAGGATACAAGCGTTTTGCTCCGTACCTGCTTACGGTGTTTTTCTTCATTCTGCTCAATAACCTCATGGGGCTGGTTCCATTCTTCCCCGGAGGGGCAAATGTCACTGGCAACATTGCCGTGACGCTTGTTCTGGCCTTGGCCACGTTCTTGGCAGTCAACCTCTTTGGGAACAAGCATTATTGGAAAGACATATTTTGGCCTGACCTTCCATTGTTGTTGAAAGCACCGGTGCCAATCATCCCCGTGATAGAGCTTGTTGGCATTTTCACCAAGCCGTTCGCTTTGATGATACGTCTTTTCGCGAACATGATGGCCGGACATGCCGTCATCCTCAGCCTGACGTGCGTAATATTCGTCACAGTCAAGATGGGAACCATGGTAAATGCCTCAATGACAGTAGTGTCGGTAGTGTTCACAATATTCATGAATTGCTTGGAACTGCTCGTGGCATTCCTGCAAGCATACGTATTCACAATGCTCTCGGCAGTATTCATCGGACTGGCGCAAGAGGGAGGCCATGAAACTGAACACGAATAGAAAAACAAATAAATCACAAATAGGAACTTAACAATTAAAACTTTTAAAACTATGATGGAATTAGGAACATTGGGTGCTGCAATAGGCGCTGGCTTGGCAGTGATAGGTGCCGGACTTGGTATAGGTAAAATCGGACAAGCCGCTATGGAAGCAATAGGACGCCAGCCCGAGGCTGCTAACAAGATCCGCACGAACATGATCATTATCGCGGCTCTTCTCGAAGGCGTTGCATTGTTTGCAGTAGTGGTTAGCTTCTTGGCTCTATAATCGCCAAAACTTCACGAGATGGGACTTTTGCAACCTGAAAGCGGGCTAATCATTTGGATGGTCCTTGCCTTTGCGGTGGTGTTCATCGTCGTGGCGAAATATGGCTTTCCGGTGATACTGCACGCCATCGAGTCGCGCAAGAAATTCATTGACGACTCGCTTGAGGCGGCACGTGCCGCAGAGCAGCAAGTCGCACATGCCGATGACAAGAAACGGCAGATACTTGCCGATGCCGAACGGCAGCGCACGCAAATGCTCCGCGAAGTGGCACAAACACGCGACCAATTGCTGCAAGCCGCTCGCAAGGCAGCCGATGACGAGGGCGAGCGCCTCATGAAAGAAGCGCGTAACCGTGCCGAGGCCGAACGGCAAGCCATCTTGCAAGACGCACGGCAGCAAGTGGCGTTGTTGGCGATAGCGATTTCCGAGAAATTGCTCCGCTCGCAGCTCCCTGACTCTTCCGTGCAGGATTTGCTCGACGGAAAGCTTATGGATGAAATACAAGAAAAGGAATAAGACATGGACATTGGAATCATAGCCCGTCGTTATGCCACGGCATTGGCCGATTGCGCGGCGCAGCGCGGCGAAGAGGAGCAAGCATACAATGAAGCCTGCGCGCTCCTTGATGCCATGCAAGGCAACCCGTCAACGCGCCAAGCCATAGCGTCGCCAATCATGCGTGGCTCCGACAAAATCAAGGTTATCAAACAATTGTCCGCCACGCCATTTTGCAGCGCGTTGGATGACTTCTTCAACCTTGTCGTCCGACATCACCGCGAGCCTTATCTTGATTTCATGCTTGCCTCGTTCAAGCAAATTTGCAAGAAACGGCGCAACATAAGCGAGGCCGTCCTCTCAACGGCCGCGCCTGCCAGCCAAGCACTCGTGCAACGCATGGCAGCTTTTGCCAGCAAAAAGGCAAAGGGCGAAGTGCAAATACGCACCGAGGTGCGCCCGGAACTTGTCGGAGGGTTTGTCTTCCGCTTGGACGACATGATGATCGACGCAAGCATATCGACACAAATAGCCCTAATTGAAAGGGCGTTCACCCGAACAACAACCAGAATATAGATTAGTGTATGAATAAAGAACAATTGAAACCCTCGGAAACATCACAAATCCTGCTCTCGGAATTGCAGAACCTTGACATCACTGCGCAGTACTCGGAAGTAGGCACGGTGCTGCAAGTCAATGACGGGGTAGTGCGCATCTACGGGCTGGGAAATGCCGAAGCAAACGAACTTCTGGAGTTCGACAACGGGATGCGCGCCGTGGTGATGAATCTTGAGGAGGATCATGTGGGAGCCGTACTGCTCGGGCCTACCGATAGCATCGAAGAAGGCGATTTGGTGCACCGCACCGGGCGCATGGCTTCAATCAACGTCGGCGAGGCATTGATGGGGCGCGTCATCACGCCCTTAGGCGACCCCATTGACGGCAAAGGCCCCGTGCAAGGCGATATGGTAGAGATGCCGTTGGAACGCAAAGCACCGGGCGTGATTTTCCGCCAACCGGTCAACCAACCCCTGCAAACGGGCATCAAGGCCATAGACTCGATGATTCCTATAGGCAGAGGGCAGCGCGAGCTGATTATCGGCGACCGTCAGACCGGCAAGACGGCAATAGCCATCGACACCATCATCAACCAGCGCAGCCGCTATGAGGCGGGCGACCCGATATATTGCATATACGTGGCAGTAGGGCAAAAGGCATCGACGATAGTTTCACTCGTCGAGACATTGCGCCAGCACCGCGCCATGGATTATACCGTAGTCGTAGCAGCAACGGCTGCCGACCCGGCAGCATTGCAATATTTCGCGCCCTTCGCCGGAGCAGCCATAGGTGAATATTTCCGCGACACAGGCCGCCATGCTTTGGTTGTCTACGACGACTTGTCGAAGCAGGCAGTGGCCTACCGTGAGGTTTCCCTGATACTGCGCCGCCCCTCAGGGCGTGAGGCTTACCCGGGCGACATCTTCTACCTGCATTCTCGCTTGTTGGAGAGGGCAGCGAAGATAATCTCGCAAGACGAGGTTGCTGTGCAGATGAATGACCTGCCGGCCACATTGCAAGGCAAGGTGCGCGGAGGAGGCTCGCTCACGGCGCTGCCAATAATCGAAACGCAGGCAGGCGATGTGTCAGCATACATCCCGACCAACGTCATTTCAATCACCGATGGACAGATATTCCTCGATACGAACCTCTTCAACCAAGGCAACCGCCCGGCAATCGATGTCGGTATCTCGGTGTCGCGTGTCGGAGGAAGCGCACAAGTGAAAGCTATGAAGAAGGTCGCGGGAACGTTGAAAATTAACCAAGCGCAATACCGTGAACTTGAATCGTTCTCACGCTTCAGCAGCGATATGGACCCCGTCACGGCGGCAGTCCTTGACCAAGGGCGCAAGAATACTCGTTTGCTCGTGCAACCGCAGTACACCCCCATGCCTGTTGAAAGGCAGATAGCCATACTCTATTGCGGGACGAACGGCCTGCTGCGCGAAGTAGCCTTGAACCAAGTTCATGAGTTCGAGCAGGAACTCTTCCGCCACCTTGAACCGACGGAAGTATTCAACAAATTGGCGCAAGGAATCCTCGACGACGAAGTGGCAAAAACAATCGAAGAAGCAGCAGCACGCGTGACCGCCTCGCTCACCGATAAAGAGTAATTGACATGGCATCGCTCAAGGAGATAAAAACACGGATATTATCGGTGCAGGGAACACTGAAAATCACTTCAGCAATGAAGATGATTGCATCGGCAAAGTTGCACCGGGTGCAAGCCTCGGCAGTCTCGCTTGCTGCATACAAGGCAGCGCTGTCGAACATAGCCTCGGCTTCGTGTTCAGACAAAGAGAAAGCGGCCTCCTTGCCGTTGGCCGCCGTACGTGCTGAGAAACGCCATGCAACGATAGTGGCCGTAGCATCCGACAGCTCGCTGTGCGGAGCGTTCAACCACAATGCAATCCGTGAACTCGATGACACAGTGCGCACGCTTCGCGATGAAGGCTATGCAAACATCACGGTATGGCCCATAGGCGTCAAAATGATGGCGGCAGTCCGAAAGGCGGGATATGATTCATGCACTGACTTTGTGCGCGTCGGGTCAAACCTTGACTATGACAAGTCAGTGCAATGCGTAGAACGCTTGATGGCATCATTCGTGCAAGGTGAAACCGACAAGGTAGTCATGGTGCATAATCATTTCTACACCATGGGGCATCAAGGGCCGAAACATTATACCTTGTTGCCGGTATCTGTCGATGAACTCGGGCAATCCACCGCAGGCATTTCGGCCGATTACATCTTTGAACCATCACCTGCCGGAGTGCTGGAAGCGCTCGTACCGTACGCCTTGCGTATCTTCTTCCATGAAGCATTGACTGACAGTGCTGTGGCCGAGCATGCATCACGCATGATAGCCATGCAAACGGCCAGCGACAATGCCAGCGAGCTGCTTGAAGAGTTGTCTGTCACCTACAACAAACGCCGCCAGCAGGCGATAACCGATGAACTGGCCGACATAACCCAAGCCACGATGAACTAAAGTCTCGCAGAGATAACAATAATTTAAGGCATTCCCGGCACAATGAGATGCACTCAGTGCCGGGAATGCCTTTTATAATTCATGGCAACTGCTCTCACTTGCTGATGAGGACGCTGCCCGTCATTTCCTCAGGTATGTCTAACCCCATTATTGCAAGGATTGAAGGAGCCACATCGGCCAATCTGCCGTTTGCAGCCTTGGCATTCTTGTCGCTCGTCACATAAACGAACGGCACAGGGTTGAGGGAGTGTGCCGTGTTAGGCGTCCCGTCGTCGTTTGTGGCATGGTCGGCATTGCCGTGGTCGGCTATGATGATTGCCTCGTAGTCGTGCGCCTTTGCCGTTTCAATCACATCCTTTACGCAGTTGTCGACGGCAACTACTGCCTTCTGGATAGCCTCATACACACCAGTGTGGCCCACCATGTCCCCGTTGGCGTAGTTTACCACTATGAAGTCGTAGAGTTCGGAGCTGATTGCCTCCACAAGCTTGTCTTTTACCTCGTAGACGCTCATCTCAGGTTTTAGGTCATAGGTTGCAACTTTCGGAGAGGGTACAAGGATGCGGTCCTCGCCATCGAATGGGGCCTCGCGCCCGCCGTTGAAGAAGAAAGTCACATGGGCGTATTTCTCTGTCTCTGCAATATGCAGTTGCCGCTTGCCCAATGATGAAAGGTATTCCCCGATGGTATTTCCGGTATTTTCCTTCTCAAACAAGACGTGCACCCCCTTGAACAAGGCATCGTATGGTGTCATGCAGCAGAAATAAAGTCCTGGTATGGTTTTCATTCCCGCCTCAGGCATATCCTTCTGCGTCAGCACGGTAGTTATTTCTTTCGCACGGTCGTTGCGGAAGTTGAAGAACACCACGGCATCGCCTTCCTTGATTGTCCCGTCAAAGCCGGAGTTAGAGATTGGCTTGACAAACTCGTCGGTCACCCCCTCGTCATAGGATTCCTGCATCGCCTGCACCATGTCGGAGGCCTTCTTGCCTTGCCCGGAGGTGAGCAGGTCGTAGGCAACCTTGATGCGCTCCCAACGCTTGTCGCGGTCCATGGCGTAATAACGGCCGATGATAGATGCTACCCTGCCGGCCGTTGCCTTGCAATGCTCCTCGATTTGCGCAATGAAGCCCTTGCCGCTCTTGGGGTCGGTGTCGCGCCCGTCCATGAAGCAATGGATGAATGTCCTGTCGCCGAGGCCATGCTGCTCCGCCAAGTCGCACAACTTGAAGAGGTGCGTCAGTGAGCTGTGCACGCCCCCGTCGGAAGCAAGCCCCATGAAGTGGATGCTCTTGCCGCTTTCCTTGGCGTATGCGAAGACCGCAGCCACTTCCGGGATTGCGGCTATCGACCCGTCAGCGCATGCGCGGTTGATCTTCACAAGATCCTGGTAAACGATGCGCCCCGCGCCTATGTTGAGATGCCCGACTTCAGAGTTGCCCATTTGCCCGGCGGGAAGCCCGACATCCTCGCCGCTGGCCTCGAGCTGCGAGTTAGGATAGTTCTCCAGCAAGTAATCCCAATAAGGCGTGGGAGTGCAAAAGATGGCGTCACGCTCCGTGCGGTCGCCGATTCCCCACCCGTCGAGAATCATCAATAATGCTTTTTTCCCCATTTCCTGATAATTTTAATAATCCAATCTTTGATTTGCAAAGATAATGTTTTTCTGGATGCGGGAATGCCGGGCGGCGAGTTGCATGAATTAAAGTAGAAAATACAACTCAAAAGTACAAAAAGCACAACTGGTTGAGATGCCTCAACCGATTGCCAAGTCAAACAAGTTGCTTTTCTGTTGTGTATGAAAGAAGAAAAACACTAATTTGCGTAAACTCTAATAAAAGGAGCATCTTTATGAAAAACCGTGCATTGCCATTGCTGCCGTGCCTGTTTGCGGGTTTAGCGCTTGTCGCATCGTGTTCGTTTGTTTCAGACTTAAGCTTAATATTGGCTGTAGAAGTAGAAAAAGAGGATGTGAATTGAGTGTGCGAGTTCCTTGAAGCTGGTGCCAATCCTGACTATAAGGGGATTAATGGCTTTACACCGCTTATGCTTGCGGCTGAAGAAGGCTACACAGAAATAGCCAAAGTGTTGCTTGACGCTGGGGCTGACACCGGCATACGGAAATTGCGGAGATGCTCAGGATAGTTGGAGCGAGGTAGGTCAGAACTTGAGTGATAGATGCAGCCATCTAAATGAAAAAGAGAAAAATATTTACGCGGGGAAACATCAGGGCGTATCTGCTGATCCTGATTGCGTTGATTACTTGTGCCGTAAAGTTATGGAATCATTTAGGCTCTAATAATCTAATGTCCGCAGCAATGAAAGGGAATGCCTCTCGCGTCAAGGAGCTTTTGGAAAAAGGCGCTAACCCTAATCGTTCTCGCAATAGCGTTACGCCACTTATCAAGGCGGCTGAAGATGGCAACGCCGAAATTGTTGGCCTGCTCCTTGAAGCGGGAGCTACTCCCGACATTCAGTATAGAGACGGCGCTACAGCACTGTATTTTGCGGCTCAAAACGGCCACGCGGAATGCGTCAAGTTGCTTCTCGCCGCAGGCGCTAAGCCTGACATTCAGAATAAAAAAGGTTCTACGGCACTAATACAGGCGGCTTTTACCGGTCGTTCTGAAGAGGTTGTGAGG
>CAZWPW010000046.1:0-11438 GCA_964635525.1 uncultured Bacteroidaceae bacterium | reverse complement strand
ATTTTGCGCCATGGGTCGGCGTATGTTTCCGTCGCGGTGCGGTATGTTGCCTTCGGGCTTGCGGCGCAAGAGAAGCCTTGATAGCTTCCCGTTTCGTAATATCCCGATGCTTGCAGGGCCGTTGCGGTGCGTTTATATTGCTGTGCTGCCGCTATTTGCGGGTATATGCCGCTTGCCGGGTCGCCGAAGATGTTTTCAGTTCCTTTGCGGTTGGCGTGCATGGCGTTTATTCCCGCTCCCCACGACTGTTTTCCTGCCGCCGGGCGCTTGTATGCCAGGGATGCCCGAAGTTGCCGGTCGGTTGCCTCTGCCATTGGCAGTTCGTTGAGCGATGAGAGTATCTTCTCGAAGGTGAAGACATTGTACTCTGCTGCGGCGTGCCACCCCGCCAGGTTTGCTGGATGGAGTTCGACCCCGGCACCGAAGGCATGGCCGTTGTAGTAGGATTCATAGTTGTTTCCGGCGAACCGGACGTAGTGCATGCCGAGCCCGGTGGTGTGGTAGACCTTGGCACTTCCCGTCTCGCTGTAGAAATCTATGTCGTTGCTTTGCTTGTACTTCCTTGCCAAGGCATAGATTCCGACGCGGTATTTTCGTATCGCATAAGATGCTCCGAGGCGCATGTTTAGGTCAGAGGTGACGTTCCTCGGGCGGGGGTCGACAGCCCGGTAGGCGACTGATGCCTTGTATGCTATTTCTCCTCCCCATGCGAGGCGTTGTTTTGAGCCTGCGTATCCTCCTTTGAACGAATAAATTTCCTTGTTCAGGTTGCCTCCGGCAGAGTCTGCCGCGAGGTAGGGGTATAGCAGTTCGCGGTCGGATACTTCGTTCCACACCACATTGTGCTGCCTTTCGTTGACGTATGCCGCTTCTCCCCAAAGCACGTAGGTGCGGCGGCGGAGGTATGATTTGGCTTCGAAGGTGAAGTCGTTGCCTCCGTCGCCGTCTTCATAGAACAAATGCTTGTTTTGCGTGTGGTAGTTGCCTGCGGCAGATACGGTTGTGAGCGAGAAACCGTGCTTTGCTTCCATGGCTGCCGGGTTTGCATAGACCTCGTTGGCGTAGCCGGCGGCGAGCGAGCGGCTGTTCCATATTCGTTCCTGTATGCTTGGCGTTTGCACCAATGCCGTGTCTGCGGCTTCATTCCCGGCTGCGGTTGCTGCAACCGGGGTTATTGCCATTGCCATTGACGCGGCGAGCAAGATGCGGCGGCATCGCTTGGCTGTTGCTTCTGCTATGTCGGGCAGTTTATCCATTGACAGGTGTGACTCCGTCGTAGGTTATTGTCGTTGCGGGAGTTCCATCGGCATCGGTTGCCGTTTGCTGCTCTTCTATTATCGACGGGATGCATCCCGGGTTGAAGTCGTCCGCCGAGTTGTTTGTGTCTTTGTAGACGCATCTGCCGTCGTCGGTTATGTGGAGGAGTTTTCTCCTTACGCTTTTGAAGTAGCGTGTCGGGTCGCTGTCGATCGTTCCGCAGTAGGTGTATCCCCTGTCAAGCGATGGTGCTGTGACGTTCCATTGGTATTCCGATTCCACGCTTGCGTTGACGGCGTCGACAATCCATTCGTTTGGCACTTTGTATGCCGTTTGGCTCATGGGATAGGAGCCTGCTGCCACTACGATGGTATATTGGTATTCGTAGAGATATTCGGCCAGGAACGTTTCTTTGTCGATTGGTATCCTTGCCAGCGCCCATGCTTTGAATCCCCTGTTGTGCAGCACGAAGTAACTGAGCGTGTAGCAATACCATTTGTCGAGGTTTGGAACTGTAGGCGAGTCAATATCGAGGTTCGACGGTGATGAGGATTCGTCGTACCATTCGAAGTCCGCTCCGCTCAGGTCGAATGCGTTTTCATTTGTGAGGGTGTGGTCTATTCCCGTGTCGCACAGCACGAGAGCTTCTCCCGGCTGCACGGGATGTTCCTCTCCGGAGCCCGGTATGACGTAAATTGCATGCACGGTCATGTGCGTGTCCATGATGTCCGGCGTGTATTCATACTTTTGCGTTGTTGTGAACTTCGATTCCATGAACGCCAGCCCGTCGGCATACAGCACATGGTCGGTGTTGTTGTATATTTTGACGTAGTTTGTTCCGTTGTACTGCTTCCCGCTCGGGTACAGCACCCCGGTGTAGAATACTTCTTGGATTATGAAGTCGTCCATATCCTCAAGCACATAACTGCTTATGGCCACCGTTGGGTTCGATTGCAGGAGTTGCACCGAGCTTGTCGCTCCTTGCAGCGATGCCGTGAGCGTGTTAGTTCCATAGAGGTATTGCGCTGTGGCGGTATATGCGCAATCGTACAGTCCTTCTGGCAGTACTATGCCTTCGAGTTCGTTGTACGTCGATGTTATTCCGGTTGTTATGTTGCGGAACTCTATGGTTTCGTTGGTTACCTCGAGCGCGTCAAGTTCATCCGGGTACTCGATGCTCACCTCGACGTTGACATAATTGAGCGTGCTTCCCGAACCTATCTGGTTGTCGTCGCTGCATGCGCTCAGCATGATTGCCATTATTGCGGCTGCGGTTATTAAAACTGGCTTTCTCATATCTGTTGATTGTTTGTTGTGTTGCTTTCTATAATGTAAAACTCACTTCCATGCCGAAATAGGGGTCGACGTTCCTTCTTACTAATACTCCGTTCGATGTGTAGTCTGGCAGGTAGTCTATCAACCTGTTTGCGAAGAGCGACAGCTTGATCCACTTCCCTATTGTTTTTGTGACCTTCAGATTGACATAGAGTGCTATTGGTATTGTTTGCTTGTTATATGTTGCATCGTTGTAGGTTTTGATGAGGAACTGCAGAACGGCGTCGTTTGCCGATTCTTCGGTGTAGGGGTGCAGCTGTCCGTCTTCGGCGCTAAGGTAGCTTACCGGCACTCCATTCCTCCACATCTGTTGCGTTGAAACGTACCATACGCATTGCACTGCGGTAGAGAATATCAGCCCCCACTCCGGCACTTGCGTGTCGAGCATGAAGTTTGTGTTGAATTGTTCATTGACCCTTCCGTTGTTCCAGTCATAGAGGCCCACGTATTTGTCGGATACCGCCTTGTTGTCGACTACGTCAGATACTGTTTCGAACATTGGCAGGCTGTTGGTGTAAGTAGTCCTGAACCATGCTCCGTTGATTACTATTGCCGTTCGGAGCGGTTTTATCCTTTGCGATGAGAATTGGAATTCCACCCCTTCCTTGAGCAGGCGGCTGCCGTTTGATGCTTGCCTGTATCCATCGAGGCGGCTTGTTTCGGTGTAGGGTATATCGTCGAGTTCCGGCGGTCCGTCGAGTGATGATGCGTCTATTGCGCTGCTGTCATATTCCCGGTAGGCGAATGGCGCGTAGTATGATGAATAGCGGAATCCGGACGTCAGGTCTTCTCTGAACCATGTCACCGACAATCGGTTGCCGTTGTAAGAGAGGTCTGCCCTGGCTTCCCATTTGGTGTTTCTGGCGGGTTTAAGGTCATAGTTTGTTATGTCCTCGACGTATGTTATGATGTTCACCCGGCTATATTCCAATGGGTTGTTGGCATCGTAGTAGTTCAGTTGCACTATGTCGTTGTACCACAAGTCAGGATAGAGGTAGTCGAGTGTTGGCATTTTCGTTGTCAGCCCGAATCCTCCCGACAGGCTTATGTCAAGTGGTCGTCCGGCTATTCTTATTTCCGGGAACCGCCATTGCGCGTTGATGCGCGGGTCGAGGTACGGTTTTCCTTGCAGGAGGTATCTTTTGTCCATTCCCACCATTGTCGTAGTGCGCACTCCGGCTTGTATTTCGGCTTCATGCTTTCCTATTCGTGCTGTGGTGTTTGTTTCGACGTATGAGGCTATGTTCTGCAGGGCGGGAATGTCGCGGTATGCTCGCGGCCTCGTTGTCCACGATGCCGATAGCGGCTTTGAGGGGTCGTATATCTGTCCGAGTCCGAGGTTCTTTGAATAGTTCCATTCCAGTCCTCCCCTAAGAGTTACCTTGAACGGGTCAGGTTTCCATTGCATTTCCGTCTTTGCTTTGAGGAAAGCGTTTAGCGGCCTTCCGTCGCTGACGTAGTCGGCTATGTATTCCGAGAACAAGAATGTTCCGTCGCTTACCCCTTCTCCCCACTGCGATGGCGCTACCGTTGCTCGTTGCGGGCTGACGAGTTTCGTTCGTTCGAGTCGGTCTTTTTCGTAGCTTACCGAGGTGTTCAATGCCAGCAGTTTGAGCCATGGCGCTTGGTTCAGCTTAAGGTCGAGGTTGTTTATTGCCGAAAAGCGGTTGTATGATGACTTGTAGGTGTCAACTCCTCCATAGCTGAGATCCGGGTCGTTCTTTACGTCGTCAATTGAGCCGGTGTAATCGACGCTCGACTGCCATGATAATTTCCATGCGTCTTTTGCCCAGTCTTGTGTGAGTCGTGCCGAGAAGTTTATCCGCTTGTAGTTTTCGAGGTTGTTTCGCGGGTCGACTTTTGAGTCGAGGTATCCTAAATCGACGTTCAGCACCGTATTGGTCTTATTGAAGGCGTAACCTTTTCCTACTGCGAGTAGCTTGCTGTATTCGTCGGCCTTGAAACGTGCCGTCCACGGTGTTTCGCGGCGTATTCGTTTGATGTTTACCATTCCGCTTGTCAGGTTGCCATATTCAGCCGAGGGTATTCCCCTGACTATCTCAACGCTCTCGATGTCGTCGGTTGATATGGTTCTCATGTCAACCCCTTTGTTGGTGGAGTTGCGTGTGTAGTGCGGCGACGTGGCATCGCTTGTTCCCGGTATGTTCTGCAAATTAGCGTCGGTGATAAGGGGTGCTCCATCGACGACGAATAGCGTTCCAAGCGATGTTATGGTATAGTCGGTGTTTGTTGTTGCCGTTCCGGTAGCACCCAGCGTTCCTGTTTCGCGCAGTTGCATTGAGTTGACCTCTCCCATGCTCGGTGTTTTTGATATGTTTCCTGGCAACAGTTCGAGGAGGTCAGAGAAGCTGGTGGGCTGCAGGTGCGTCATCATGTCGCGGTTGATTGTCGAGGAGCTTACTATGCCGCTCGATTCATGCGCCGTTACGACTACCTCTGCCAATGCGCTGCTCTCTTGGTGTAGTTGCAGCATGAGCGTGGCATCGCCATCGAGTGTCACCTTGCGCGTTAGCTGCTTGTATCCGATGTAAGAGGCTTGCAATTCATATTCGCCTTCGGGTATCGCCTCGAATATGAAGAATCCGTTTTCATCGCTCAATGCCGAGTACGTCCACTGCCCCATCATGACGACTGTGGCATATACCAACGGTTCTCCCGTTTCGGCATCGCTGACGTATCCTTTGCATGAGCGCACGGGGTCTCCTGCCGTTGCTTTCAAGCATGCAGCGACCCAGAGGCAAAGGCATATCATCAAAAGGCGTTTGCTCATATTATTATCGTGCAAAATTAAGGCATTAAATGCTTCATAAGCAATAGCATTTTCTTGTGTTTTATCATTGCAAAATACCAACTTATGTGTATTGCCGATTAGCGTCGTGTAAAAGTAATTTTGCATCAAACCTACGTTTGGTGCTATGGGCATTTGCTCCATGCCTGCCGGCGTTTGTCTCACTTAACAAAAACTATTATATTATGATCAGGAAATTTTTACTTCTTGCAGTTGCTTGCGCCGGCGCGACAGCTATGGCGCAAGTACCGACTTTGAATTGGACAAGCCTCATCGACAGCTACACCTCCTCATCTGACACGCCTAACAGCGTCGTTATGAGTTCTGACGGGAACATCCTTGCCTTGGCTGCCTTCGGTTCGTTAACGGCAGAGGACATAGTCGATTTCAATGGCACCGAGATTGGCTCAGGTACGGCGACCACGTCATTGTCAGCCAACAACAACGGTATTATCGTCAAGGTTTCGCCTGACGATGGTTCATGCCTTTGGAGCGTATACACCAAATTTTGCGACATCACCATTGGCTCGTGCGATATCGCTCCTACCGACGATGGCGGGGCGGTCGTATCGCTCAAGATGCGCTACCCTGAGGGTTACGCTGACGACGTTCCCTGCCTTGTCGATGCTTCCGGCAACGAGACAAGCCTCGGCATTTGGAACTCCGGCTACCGTGTCTACTACCCGGTGTTTGTGAAGATTGACGGTGATGGCACTGTCGAATGGGTGAAGAAATTCGATGTCGACGTTTCGGCACAGGCTAACGCGACCACCTACAACGAGGGCACTCCCGACGGCGTTGACCCTTACGGCATTGCCGTTGACGATGACGGCAACATATACATCGGTGGCCTTTACCGCACTACGCTCATCTTCACCAATGCCTACAACGGGCATGTGACAATCACCCCACACAACGTTGTTGACTGGAGCGGGGATTCGCAGACCACCTGCGGCGACATGTTCATAGTCAAGCTCGACAACGAGGGCAACTATGTCGACCACATCGTTTCAACTGGGGCAGTGCAGCGTGACATGGTCACATCATTGCTCTACGACAATGGAAAGCTCTACTTTGCCGGCAACATACGCGGCGAGAACGACATCACGGAGGTCAATATAGGCGGCGCTTCGTTCGTTCCCAACTCGCTTGACAACATCCTTGTCGGCGCAATCGATGTCAACGATTTCTCAGTCGATTGGGCTAACGTGTTCGTGGCATATCCTACGTCGTCAAACAGCCACACCACGCAAATCAAGAACTTGGAGATGATTGACGGCGACCTCTACGTTATGGGTCACTTAGTAGGCGGCTTCGGCCCTGCCGGCTCATCGTCAGCATCAATAGAATCGTCGGGTACGATGCAAGAGGGTTTCCTGATACAGTACAATGCAAACAACGGCGCATGGATTAACGGCGTATGCAACCAGAAGAGCATAGGCGGCTATTATGGCGTGTTCAAGAACGACAATGGCATGTACGTCTACGGCTACACCTTGGGCGGCGTGTTCATAGACGTGTGCGATGAGAGCACATGGAGCATTACCAACTCCATCAGTTTGATTAGCAGCACTACAATGACTGCGTGGCCTAGCATTTACAACGATGGCAGCCTCTACAGCCTGTCGCGCTGCAGAGGGTCGGCAACCTACAACGGTTCTGATGTGACAACCTCATCAACCGATTGGGGCATCCTTATTTCCTCGTGGGACATGAACAACATGGTGTCGTCGTCCTCAATAGTGCAGGCTAACCCGTCATACAATGTAATAGCACAAAACGGAGGCGTGAGGATTGAAACTGATGAGGATGTGGATATAAACATCTTCAACACGGCAGGCCAGATGCTCTACGCGGGCAAGGCCTCAACCGGGACCAACTTCATACCTCTGTCCAAGGGCATATATCTTGTCAACGACGTGAAGGTTATTGTCCAGTAGTGGCTGCTGTGGAGGCAACAAATTAAAATCTATCTCCGGGGCAACAAACTGCCCTGGAGATTAGTTATCTATAAGAGAACATTTATATAATGGTTTACTTTTACACAAGACTTATGTATTTCAAGAGAACATTTGCAATCATCGCCGCAATAGCGGCTCTCAGCGCCGGTTTCACCGGTTGCAACAGCAAGAAAGGCGACGCATCGCAAAGTGAAAACAGTGCTTTGGAAGTCGATGCAGTGCTTGCCTCCGCCGATTCGTTGATGGGGAAAGAAGTGACACTGCAAGGCGTTTGCACGCACGTCTGCCCGCACGGGGCAAAGAAGATATTCCTCATGGGCAGCGACGACACGCAAACTATCAGGATTGAGGCGGGCGATTTCGGGGCTTTCAGCAAAGACTGCGTCAACAAGCTCGTCACAGTCACCGGAACGCTTGCCGAGCAAAGGATTGATGAGGCTTTCTTGGCCGATTGGGAGGCACGCATCACCGCAAAAGACGGTTGTGCAAAACAGGGCAAGGAAGAAGGTTGCTCTTCAGAACATAAAGCATGCAACAAAAACTGCGAAAAAAAGGGTGAGAAAGGATGCTGCACATCTGAGCAGAAAGCTTGCAACGGTTCCTGCGAAAAACAGTGCAAGAAAGGATGCTGCGCATCTGAACAGAAAGCTTGCAACGGTTCTTGCGAAAAACATGGCAAGGAAGGAGCCTGCGCATCCGAACATAAAGCATGCAACAAAAGCTGCGCAAAACATGGCAAGGAAGAAGGTTGCTCTTCAGAACATAAAGCACACGACAAAAGCCACAACAACGCTGCTGAACGCATTGCAAACTTCCGCCAGCGCATAGCCGAGCAACAGGCAAACAACGGCAAGGACTACCTGTCGTTCTACTACATCGAAGCTACGGCATACGAAATTGAAGGCTAAGGCCTTTGCGTAAACGTAGCGAATGGATGCGGCGCAGGATTAGCAACTGTCAATAGCATGTAATGGAGAACGTAATAGAGTGCCGGCAACTCACGCATTGCTATGGCAAGCGTACGATATACGAGAACTTGTCGTTCAACGTCCCGCAAGGGCGGATACTCGGCTTGCTCGGGAAGAATGGCACTGGCAAAACTACCACCATAAACATATTGACCGGCTATCTGAAGCCCAAGGCGGGCGAGTGCCGCATCTTCGGCGAGGCGGTGCGTGCGATGAACCCTATCAAACGGCGCGAGATAGGCTTGCTGCTTGAGGGGCATGTGCAATACTCGTTCATGACGATTGCGCAAATAGAGAAATTCTATTCGGCATTCTACCCAAAATGGCGCAGGGACGCTTATTACGACCTCATGTCGCTGCTCAAGGTTGCACAGGGGCAACGGATAGCGCGCATGTCGTGCGGTCAACGCTCGCAAGTGGCCTTGGGTTTGGTGCTGGCGCAGGATCCCGAGTTGCTTATCCTCGATGACTTCTCTCTCGGGCTTGACCCCGGATACCGCCGCCTGTTTGTCGACTACCTGAAGGACTATGCCGTTGAACGCAGCAAAACGGTGTTCCTGACATCGCATATCATACAGGACATGGAGCGGCTCATTGACGATTGCATCATCATGGACTACGGGCGCATCGCGCTGCAAATGCCTGTCAAGCAACTCATGGACAGTCTGAACCGCTATACCTTTGACGTTCCTCAAGGCTGTGAACTGCCTAAGGCCGATGGTTTCTTCAACTTCTCGCGTGTACGCTGCACCGTTGAGGCATGCAGTTTCATGCCAGTTGACGAAGCCCGTGCCAAGCTCACCAATGCCGGCGTGCCTTTCAGCAACTTCGCAGCGGGCAAGCCGGCCAGCCTTGAAGACGCATTCATAGGCATAACGGGAAAATATTGAAAGCATGATAAAAGCCATACTGTTCAAGGAATACGTTAAGACCCGCGCCTTCTGCCTTATCGCCTTGGCTGCCTCATGCGGGTTAGTGGCTCACAGCCTGATGAAGATGCAATATGTCATCTCTGCCAAAGGCGCGAGCCACCTGTGGCTTGCTATGTTGGAACGCGATGCCGTGTTCGTCAACCGCATCGCTTACATCCCTCCCATAATGGCTCTCGTGCTGGCAATAGCGCAATTCGTTCCAGAGATGCAACAGAAACGTCTGAAGCTAACGCTGCACCTGCCTTACCCCAAGTTCCTCAACGTGGCAGTGATGCTCTCCTGGGGTGCGGCCTGCCTGATCGGATGCTTTGCGCTGCACTTTGCCATGATATGGCTCTACACGAGGGCCGTCTTGCCCTACGAGCTTTCCAACCGCATCATGCTGACTGCATTGCCATGGTACTTGGCCGGACTGATGGCCTATTCATTCACATCGTGGACAGTTTTGGAACCCACATGGAAACGCCGCATCGTCAACATAGCCGTGGGCTTGGCGGCTACGAGCGTGGTCTATCTGTCGTCAACCCCCGAGGCATATAACAACATGCTACCCTTGCTGGCCGTATATACCGTGCTGACGTTTTTCCTTCCCATGCTTTCAGTACAACGTTTCATGGACGGCAGGCAGGACTGAAACCAATAAAAACCAAAGACATGGCACGCTTGGCAAAGACAATATTTTGGTTCACGGTAGTATGGACGGTCTTTTGGCTTGTCCCAAGCGCATACGATTTCCTGTTCGTCAGGCCGCAATCGGCACCATTCACCCTCTATAGCACCGTCACCGGCGGCTTTGGCTGGATAAGCAACACCGCGTCAGGCTCGACCCGCGCAGGGAGCGGCGGCGTAACATACACCCGCGAGGAGTTCGACAGCATATTCCCATTGTTCTACTACCGGCAACTCGTTTCCGAAGGGCGTTTCCCAGACACGCTCAACGGAGTGCATATAACTCCTCAAACGGCACAGGTAAACAATTTCTCTTTCAAGATTTCGCCCCTCGAAGTCAATGCTCCGAAGGCCAAGCTCTACCCTCTGCTCGAATCGATGTCAGGCAGGGTAGAACTCGAGATGCCTGACGACGTGTTCCGCATCACCAACGAGGGGATAGAGTTCATTGACATGGCCAGCAACAAGACCAACTACGCCAAAAGCCGTGCCTACACCGAGGTCATGCTGCGCAAGGGGTTCATTTTCCCGGCACAGGTCATTGCCGGCAACCCCACGGTAAAGAAGGATTACGACGAGGGTTATCTCATCACCGACAGCCGTGGCAAGCTGTTCCACCTCAAGCAGGTCAAAGGCCGCCCCTACTTCCGTGCCATAGCTACTCCTGACAGTATGGTGATAAATCACGTTTTCGCAACCGAGTTCCGCAGCCGGTGCTGCCGGGCATTCATTGTCGATGATGCCGGCGGCTTTTTCGTTCTTCTCACCGATGGCTACACATTGCGGAAAGCCGAATTGCCCCCGTTTGACCCTACGTGCGAATCGATGACAATCATCGGCAACCAATTCGACTGGACTGTAACCATCGCATCGCTTTACGAGGTCTCGTCGCACGGCCTTGACGCTGCCACGTTTGAACACCTCGCCACAATGGAACATGAATTGGCACCAGGTCTTGCCGATAAGTTGCGCACTTGGGTAATGCCTCTCAGACTGTCATTCACTTCTCCCGTCGACCCGCGCCTCATGCCAAGGCTTAACAACTACTGACCCGCGCAGGCGAAGCGCAAAGCATTAGCAACCACCATAAATATCTACCCACCGCGCAAACTGTTGGGCATACTATGCGCGCAACCTTTGCTGTCATAGGTTAACAACCGTTTACAAGACGCATTGCCGTTTTAGCACCGCACTGCCCAAAGTTTCGTGTTTTCATATCCTCTCTCTCTGCTGCTGGCAGATTTTGTTTTGTGAAAGTTTTGCTTTTGTGTTAAATAGTATTATCTTTGCAATAGAGTATGAATTTTAAATCTATATCATTATGAAAATGAAGAAAAACTACTTTTTTGCTTTATTAGCAGCATTCTTTTGCCTGAGCCTGACTGTGCAAGCACAGAGTGAAAACTGGGTGATAGTCAAATCGAACACAATGTCGGGAACTTCAGCCGGTGATTGGGACACCGAGAACGTGTTAACAAGCTCGTTACAAACTAACATAGCCGGCACT
>CAZWPW010000045.1:0-11566 GCA_964635525.1 uncultured Bacteroidaceae bacterium | reverse complement strand
GACGATAGTTGGTTGCACAACAGCTGGTAGTCTTCCGACAGTTCCGTTTTCTGCTTGGCTGGCTTGAGAGACGAGAGGCCATCCCCACTTTCCGCTATCGCCTTAACCATCTCTTCGACCTTGCGCACCGAATATGATTTGTCTATTATCTCATGGAAAAGCTTCATTTGCAGCTTTGGATCTTCGAGGGCAAGCAAGGCGCGGGCGTGCCCCATGTCAATCTGCTTGTTGCGGATGGCAACTTGTATCTTTGCCGGCAGCTTGAGCAAGCGTACATAGTTGGCTATCGTGGCGCGTTTCTTGCCTATCCTTTCACTCAGTTTCTCTTGCGTCAAACCGTACTGTTCAATCAGGTGCTGGTATGCCAAGGCTATCTCCAAGGCATTGAGATCCTCGCGTTGGATGTTCTCAATCAGAGCCATCTCCATGACATTCTCGTCGTCGGCGGTACGCACGTATGCCGGTATCGTCGTCTTGCCTGCCATCTTCGAGGCACGGTAGCGGCGTTCCCCGGCTATGATCTGGTAACTGCCATCGTCCGTCTTGCGCAAGGTGATTGGCTGGATGATGCCTATCTCCGAAATTGAATCGGCCAATTCCTTCAACGCTTCCTCGTCAAACTCACGCCTCGGCTGGTTGGGATTTACGGTTATCTCGTCGAGTTGCACCTCGCAAATTGTCGACGAACCGCCGGTTTGCACTTCATCTATAGATATCAACGCATCCAAGCCGCGCCCTAATGAATATTTTTTCCGTGCTGCCATGTTTGACTATTTTTCATTTTTCACCAATATCTCTTTTGCCAGAGACATGTAGTTTTTTGAACCGGAGGACTCGGCATCATACAAGATTACCGGGATGCCATGGCTCGGCGCTTCGCTAAGCCTGACGTTGCGCTGGACGACAGTGTCAAACACCAACTCGGCAAAATGCTTCTTCAGCTCCTCGAAAACTTGGTTGGCGCTGCGGAGGCGGGTATCGTACATCGTAACAAGGAAACCTTCGATTTCAAGTTCCGGGTTGAGCTTTGACTTGATGATTTTGATTGTGTTCAACAGCTTGCTTATGCCCTCCAACGAATAGTATTCGCTTTGCAGCGGCACTATCACCGAGTCAGCGGCCGTCAGGCAGTTGACAGTGATTAGTCCCAATGAGGGCGAACAATCAATGATAATGTAATCGTATTCCTTCTTCAGGGGCTGCACTATCTTGCGCATTACCATCTCGCGCCCAGGCATGTTGAGCATCTCGATTTCCGCGCCGACAAGGTCGATGTGCGAGGGAATCACATCAAGCGTTTCGATGTCGGTTGTGTGGATTGCCTCATGGATGTCAATGTCATTGGCAATGCATTCATAGAGGGTGCACTCGGCCTTCTTCACGTCAACGCCAAGCCCCGAGGATGCATTGGCCTGAGGGTCGGCATCGATTACTAAAACTTTCTTCTCAAACGTGGCTAATGAAGCCGCAAGGTTAATGGCACTCGTGGTCTTGCCCACGCCGCCTTTTTGGTTTGCCACTGCTATGGTTTTGCCCATTACGATAAATGTTTATTCCGCGAATTAAATTCATTTCTACCGTTCCATGGCTGCGGCAGAGCATGACATTGCTTAAAATGTTGGTAAGTCACCCTTTTTGTTGAAAAAGTGCCGCCAAGCTTGCATGCTCCATCTTGTTCAAAGCGGAGTGGCCTTGAACACGTTGCTCTCTTCAGAGGCAACGACGACACCCGACAACGTCAGCCTGCTCGAATTGAAGTTGGGCGTCACCGTGACTTGCGCCCGGTTGCTTCCTTTGTAGAGTTCAATCATGAGCATGGCCGAGATGCCGCGACCCATGACGTTCATGCTGACGGTGACTTTGCCCTTGTCGTCGGTTTGCATGTCGAACTTGGTCACACTGCCCTCGACAGTAACGCCCCCTATGCCGTTAGGCCCGCCTGAGGGGACGTTGAAAGCAACTTGCACAACAGCACGTTCGCCACTGACGGCTACGAAGTTGGTGTTTGACGAGACGTAAGCCGTCTGCCCCTGCTTGAATATGACGCGGTCGGCCTCCAAGACAAATTCCTTGTCTTCAATAGCACTGAATGCTTGCAGGAACTTCAAGCTGTCAAGCTGCTGCTGCAACGCCTTGCGTTCCTTACGGCTAAGTTCTTTGTCGTCCTGCGCAGACAGGCCAAGCGGAACGAGAAGAATAGCCGCCAAAACTAACACGACTGATTGTTTCATGGCTTTACCTCTTTGTTTTTCACCACAATATTAACAATGAATTCTTTGTGTGCCTAACTAAAAAAACACAAAACAAATAATCAAACATGAAACATCAGGCTTGGCATACATACGGCATACCTCCACGCCGCAACACAGGAGGCTGCACACTCGTATCATAATGTTAAGCGATAGAGGTAACCAACCACGCCATTGCCACGTAAAAAAACGGAACAAAAGAAAAAGAATAATTCACAAACAACGCAAATTCGATTATATTCGCAAGCAAAACATGTTAAAAGAAAACACATCAACCAAATGGACAAGGCACTTACCACACTCGCAGCCGCAGCACTCTGCGCGCTAATGGCATGCACGGCAAAGCATGACGGCAAAAGCTACAACGAAGGCATAAACATCATTCCATGGCCGCAGCACATTGAAGTCAAACAAGGCAAGTTCGCACTTAGCAACGGCATGGCAATAGGATGCAACACGCCAGAAGCCAAGGCGGTAGCCGAGTTCTTTGCTGAAAAGATAAACCGCTCAACGGGCTACAACATCAAAGCAGGCAGCAAAGGACAAATTGAACTGCTCATCGACAGCACGGCAACCGACAATGACGAAGGCTACAACCTCGACATCACACCACAAGGCGTAACCGTAACGGCAAGGACGGCACAAGGACTGTTCTACGGCATGCAAAGCTTCATGCAGATGCTGCCAGCAGAAATAGAAAACCCGGCAAAAACAAAAGGAATAGCATGGGAGGCGCAGGCAGCAAGCATACAAGACGCACCGCGGTTCGCATACCGGGGAACTATGATCGACGCGAGCCGCCACTTCATCGAAGTCGAAGACATCAAAAAGCAACTCGACGTATTCGCCCTATTCAAAATAAACCGCCTGCACTGGCATCTGACCGATGACCAAGGATGGAGAATAGAAATAAAACAATACCCGAAACTCACCGAAACAGGGGCAAGGCGCACAGAAGCCGAAGGATATGAACACAAAGGATACTACACGCAAGAAGAAGTAAAGGAAATAGTCAATTACGCAGCCGAAAGGTTCATAACTGTAATCCCCGAAATAGAACTGCCCGGGCACGCCATGGCAGCAATAGCAGCATACCCAGAACTCTCGTGCAAAGGAGAGAAACACGACCCGAGAATAATATGGGGAGTCGAAGACATAGTACTCTGCGCTGGAAAAGAAGAACCTTTCGAACTCTTCGCCAACGTAATCAGAGAAATAGCACCACTCTTCCCGGGAGAATACATCCACATCGGAGGGGACGAATGCCCAAAAACAAGCTGGAAAGAATGCCAACTCTGCCAAAAACGCATCAAAGACGAACAACTGAACGCCGACAGCAAGCACACAGCAGAAGAAAAACTGCAAAGCTACTTCGTGCAACGAATGGAGAAAGTGGTCAACGAATGCGGAAAGAAAATGATAGGATGGGATGAAATACTCGAAGGCGGACTGGCTGAAACGGCAACAGTAATGTCATGGAGGGGAGAAGAAGGCGGAATAAAGTCTGCAATGATGAACCATGACGTGATAATGGCGCCAGCCGGAAACGGACTCTACCTCGACCTGTACCAAGGCGACAGCAAAGCAGAGCCGGTAGCAATATACGGGACAACGCTATTGTCGAAAACATACGCATACGACCCAGTGCCCGACACGCTCAAAGCAACAGGAAAAGAACACCACATCATCGGAGTGCAAGCAAACGTCTGGGCTGAATACTTCTACAGCCTCGAACAAAGAGAGTACATGACCTACCCGCGACTGCTCGCACTGGCGGAAATAGGATGGACAGAAACCGACAAGAAAGACTACAACGACTTCTGCCGCCGCATTGACAACGCATGTGTAAGGCTCGACGCGCACGGCATAAACTACCACATACCGCTGCCCGAACAACCCAACGGCTCATGCGACTTCGTGGCATTCACCGACAGCGCAGTGCTTGAATTCACCACATCGAGGCCTATCAAAATGGTCTACACAACCGACGGAAGCGAACCAGGCAAAAACTCAACGCCATACGACAAGCCGCTCTCTTTCAAGCAAGACGCCACCGTCAAAATAGCATCAATAATGCCATCGGGGAAAATGAGCAGGACAAGAACCATAACGCTCGAAAAACAAACCCCGACACCGCCAACAAACGTGCAAACAACAAAGCCGGGACTCAAAATGGACATCATATACGGATGCTACATCGACATCGACGAGTTCAACAAAACGCAAGAACCCGTCGCAAACAGCATAGCCATAGCCGACACGAAAGAATTAATCACCTACGGGAAACCTGACGAAAGCATGCGCAACATCAAACAATACGCAGCCATAGCCAGCGGATACATCGACATACCAGAAGACGGGGTATACTTCTTCTCTACCGAGTTCGAAGAACTCCACATCGACGGCAAACTGCTCATAGACAACAGCCGAGAAGTGAAAAAGTTCTCACGCAGAGACAAATCGGTAGCTCTCGCAAAAGGACTGCACGAAATAAAAATAGTCTTCCTCGGACATATAATAGGAGGATTCCCCTCTAACTGGGGAGACGGCGACATCAGGTACAGGGAAGCAAACTCCAACGAATGGAAACGAATAACAAGCCAAATGCTCACGCATTGACAAGCTCCGGAACAAAAGAAACAACCCTTATAAAAACAAACAAGGCATGAAAACCAAGACCATACTATTGCTCGCAGCACTCACCGTTTGCGCAACAACAGCAGCAAACGCACAAAACATAATACCCGCACCGATGCACATCGAAACGCTCGGCGGGAAACTCGACCTCGCAAACCAACTTGCCATAACAACACAAACAAACGCAGATAACACAAGCGAACTCGAAGAACTGGTCGAATACATCGAAAACTCGCCGCTCAAAGCCGCAAGAGCCAAAAAGAAAGCAAGCAAAGGATTCCTCAAAATGGAAATCGACACCGCTGAAACGCTCGGAAACGAAGGATACAACCTCCAAATAAGCCAAAAAGGCATAAACATCAAAGCGAAAACTGCGGCCGGACTGTTCTACGCATTCCAAACAATCCTCCAACTCGCCGAAGAAAACAACTACGAACACATCAATGCAGTCAACATCAAAGACATGCCACGGTTCAAATACAGAGGCATGCACCTCGACGAATCAAGGCACTTCTCAAGCAAGGAATTCGTCAAAAAACAACTCGATGCAATGGCAAGGTACAAAATGAACAGATTCCACTGGCACCTGACCGATGGAGCAGGATGGAGAATAGAAATAAAAAAATACCCGCGGCTTACCAACTTCGCAGCATGGAGACCCTACCAGACATGGAAAGAATGGTGGACAGGCGGGCGCCTCTACTGCAACGAAAACGACACAATGGCTTGCGGAGGGTACTACACGCAAGATGACGTCAAAGAAATAATCGAATACGCGCGCAAAAGGCACATCACAATAATACCCGAAATAGAAATGCCAGGGCACTCGGAAGAAGTGTGCGCAGCATATCCGCTGCTGGCATGCGCCAACGATGCATACAAGAACTCCGACCTCTGCATAGGCAAAGAAGCCACCTTCGCATTCCTTGAAGACGTGTTAGAGGAAATCATCGAACTCTTCCCCTCGGAATACATACACATAGGAGGCGACGAAGCCGAAAAAACAGCATGGAAAACATGCCCAGACTGCCAGAAAAGAATGAAAGACGAAGGGCTTGAAAGCCTCGACGAGCTGCAAAGCTACATGATACACCGCATAGAGAAATTCGTCAACAGCAAAGGACGGAACATAATAGGCTGGGACGAAATACTCGAAGGAGGCCTCGCGCCAAACGCAACGGTAATGTCATGGAGAGGCGAACAAGGAGGCATCAAAGCAGCACAAGCAGGACACGACGTAATAATGGTGCCATCAAGCCATTGCTACCTCGACTTCTACCAAGCCGACCCGGAAACACAACCGGAAGCAATCGGGGGATACACGACTCTCGAAAAAACTTACTCATACAACCCACAACCCGAAGAACTCGACAGCACGCAACAACAACACATAATAGGAGTGCAAGGAAACCTCTGGAGAGAATACATCACAACCGAACAACACACCGAATACATGCTCTACCCGCGCATAATAGCAATAGCTGAAACAGGATGGACACAGCCCGAAAACAAAGACTGGCAAGACTTCCGCAGGCGGATAAGCAAGGAAATACCGCGGCTCAAGCAAAAAGGATACAACCCATTCACTCTCTCCACCGACATCGAGCCGGAAATGAAAGTCGACTACCAAAACAAAACAATAAAAGTGGCGCTCGACTGCGAAAGGCCCGGAATGCAAATACGCTACACCACCGACCAAAGCCAACCCGGGCCGGAATCGCCTCTATACACCGACACGCTTGAAGTCACAGGAACAATATTCCTCTCGGCACAAGCCTACAACGGCGAAACACCCGAAGGAAGGACTCTAAACACACGAATCGACTGCCACAAGGCAATAGGCAAGACTGTTACGCTCGCGAACCCGTACTCGGAAAAATACCCCGCAGCAGGTGAAGCAACGCTTACCGACGGCTACCGGGGAGGAAAGGGATACGCCGACGGCAGATGGCTCGGCTTCCTGGACACCGACCTCGATGCCACGATCGACCTCGGCGAAACAACGCAAATCAAATACATCGCCCTGAAAGCAATGCAAGCAAAAGGCCCGTACGTATGGCTTCCCAAGCACGTCAAACTGCAAATCTCGGATAACGGCACCGACTTCACCGATCTTGCAACGATAACGCACGACATATCCACCGAACGCGAAGAAGTGCTCTTCCACGACTTCGTATGGGAAGGGCAAGCAACAGCAAGATACATACGCTGCATAGCGCCTGTAGTCAACATAGAAGGAGCATGGGTGTTCGCCGACGAAATCGTCGTGCAATGATGCCACAGGGCTGAATACATGCCCTGAAAACAACAAATCCGCCAAAACAAAAGCAGGCATGCCAGCCGGGCTAACCTTCGCGGCATGCCTGCAAAGTTTCCTTGCATCCCTCGCAGGGTTGCCTTGCATTGAATGAAAAGTGGACTTGCCCGCCGAGAAATCTTTATTTTTACCTTAAAAATATGTATTTTCAGGGTGAAAATATATAATCTTACGGTAAAAATAAATAAACTTAGGGTAAAAATGGAAAAAACATACAACCCAAGGAAAGATTGCATCCCGCCCGTGGAAACATCCCCTCCCTCCCGAGGCAACATTGCGCGGCGGGCAGCAAAGGCTGAAGCGGCATCCCCGAAAGGTGCGGCGGCGCATGCGCCTTAGTTTTTCGGCGGCCGGGAGCTGATTGCATGAAATATTTTTTAACTTTGTGGGGATTACAACAACACAAAGTACCATGGAAGCAGGCAATACGGCCGGAGCCAATCTGCACGAAAGCGAAATGATCGCGCAAGGCTTCCAAGAACTTCTTGACGGCTACCTGGCAAGCAAACACAGGAAGAAGGTTGAAATCATCACCAAGGCTTTCAACTTCGCAAACAAAGCGCACAAGGGAGTAAAGCGCTTGTCGGGAGAGCCATACATCATGCATCCCATCGAAGTGGCGAAGATAGTGTGCAACGAGATAGGCCTGGGCTCTACCTCCATCTGTGCGGCGCTGCTGCACGACGTGGTGGAGGATACCGAATACACCGTCGAGGATATTGAAAACCTCTTCGGCAAGAAGATAGCGCAAATCGTCGACGGGCTTACTAAGATTTCGGGCGTGTGCTTCAGCGAAAAACAATCGGCCCAAGCCGAAAACTTCAAGAAGCTGCTGCTCACCATGTCCGACGACATCAGAGTGATACTCATAAAGATAGCCGACCGCCTCCATAACATGCGCACGCTCGGCGCGCAAGCGCAAAACAAAAAGTACAAGATCGCAGGCGAGACGCTCTTCCTCTACGCTCCTTTGGCCAACAGGCTCGGCCTCAACAAAATCAAGCAGGAGCTTGAAAACCTCAGTTTCAAATACGAGCACCCCGAGGAGTACCAGGTCATTGCCGGCAAGCTCGAGGAAACAGCACGCGAACGCGGCAAGGTGTTCGAGGAGTTTAAAGCCCCTATCGTCGAAAGGCTTGACAAGATGGGCCTGAAGTACGACCTCATCGCCCGTGTCAAGACACCGTATTCGGTTTGGAATAAGATGCAGACGAAAAAGGTGACCTTTGAGGAGATATTCGACATCATGGCCGTCAGGATCATATTCGATCCGCTCTCGCCGGACGACGAGCTGAACGAATGTTTCAACATCTACGTTGCCATATCGAAGATATACAAGCCACACCCCGACAGGCTGCGCGACTGGGTGAGCCACCCCAAGTCGAACGGCTACCAGGCTCTGCACGTCACCTTAATGGCCAACAACGGGCAGTGGATAGAGGTGCAGATAAGGAGCAGGCGCATGAACGACATTGCCGAGCATGGCTTCACCGCGCACTGGAAGTACAAGGACGGGGGAGGTTTCGAGGACGAGGGCGAACTTAGCAAATGGCTGCAGACGATAAAGGAGATTCTCGACGACCCGCAACCCGACGCGATGGATTTCCTTGACACTATCAAGTTGAACCTCTACACCAACGAGATATTCGTCTTCACCCCGAAGGGCGACATCAGGACTATCCCGCAGGGCGCAACCGTCCTTGACTTCGCTTTCATGCTGCATACCGAGAACGGGACAAACTGCATCGGCGCAAAAGTCAACCGGCGGCTTGTGCCTTTGAGCCACAAGCTGCAAAGCGGTGACCAAGTAGAAATACTCACGTCGAAGTCGCAGCGCATCGCCTCGTCATGGCTTGACTTTGTCACCACTGCCAAGGCAAAGAACGTCATCATGGCATTTGCCAAGAAGGAGCGGGCTGAGAACATACTCAACGGCGAAAAGATGGTCAAAGAGTTCTTCGAGGCCTCGAACTTGAAGCCTACCGAGGCCAACATAGCCAAGCTCTGCTCGTTGCACCAGTTAGACAGCCGTGACGACCTTTACGCGGCCGTCGGCGCTAACAAGGTGACGTTGGGCAATGATGACAAGAACGAGCTGAAGGAAAAGCAAAGCTGGATGAAGTACCTCTCGTTTTCATTCGTTGCAGGAAACAAGGAGAAGAAAAGCGACGCGCAACCAGCGCCAGAGCCTATCGACCGCAAGCAAACCATGCTTCTGACGAACGACAAGCTGAACAAGGCCTACGTCATCTGCGATTGCTGCAAGCCTATCCCCGGCGATCCCGTACTGGGCTACATCGACGCCAACGGCATCGTGCAAATCCACAAGCGGCATTGCAGCGTTGCGATGAAGCTCAAGAGCAGTTTCGGAAACAGGATCATCGCCGCCGAGTGGGACATCCACAAGGACGCGCAGTTCCCGGTTACCTTAAATTTTTCGGGCATTGACGACATCGGGGTGCTCAACAAGATAACTGAAGTGCTTTCGAAGCAGTTGAACGCCAACCTGACAGACTTGAGCATCAGCAGCAAGGACGGGATATTCAACGGGCAGATGGTTCTCATGGTGCATGATTCAGAGGACATTAAGCACATCAGCGAGGCTCTTGAAAAGATCAAGAACATAAAATCCGTTTCGCGGCAATGACACGGCGGCTGCCACGATGAACAAACAGTTCGGGCGGGAATTGGTTTCCCGACCGAATTGTTTGTTTAGCAATGTGCTTGTTTTGCCGTTCGTTGTCAATTTATCCCCAACTTGGCTGCTATGTGCGCAGGTATTGATTTCTTGTTGACGAGGATGTTCATGGTCTTGTACTTGACGAATGCCTCTGATACGTACCAGATTCCATCGTATTTCCCTGTTATTCCCCAAGAGTTTTTGACCATGTAATACTTCTTTCCTGTTTGGTCGACGGCCGTTCCGAAGATTTGCATCCCGTGGTCGTCGGTTGTTGTCCAGTTGTCGTATGCCGCTTGCCTCATTTCCTGCGTCACTTCCACTTCCGGCAGCGGGCGCGAGGTCAGCTCTTTAGAGCGGTCAGCCTGGCTCAGCCCGAGCCATCTGGCCATGTCCGATCCTGTCAGCTCTGCTCCTTTGTCGGCATCTGGCATAACGCCTATCCCATCGCGTGTAAACCCTACTTCGCTCACGTCAGTACCCCAAGCGATAGTGTAACCGTTGTCAATGGCGTAATCGAATACTTCCATCAGTTCGTCGATTGGCAGGTTGTAAGAGAGTCCCCAACGCCAGTTGTCTTGTATCTCAAGCACAAAAGCTGTGTAGAAGGGGTGGTGCGTGTAGGAGGTCAGTGAAACATAGTCGCTTGGGTTGAGTCCCGTCGACTCGTAAAATGACTTCGGCGTGTAGGTCTTGCCTTTGTATTCGAACGTTTCCGGGCGCTTGCCGAGATATGCGTCATAAATGCCCGCCAGTCCGTTGCGCCAGAGCGGTTGGTTGTTCTCATCAAGCTGCAAAGATTTCAGGTTGCTTTTGGCAATGGCACCGACGTATGCTTCAGTTACTAACGAGAGTTCGTAATGGTTTGACAATGTGTCGCCGTACATCACTCCCGGGCGCATTACCTCTTCAGGCACCAATCCGAATTGTTCCATGCCGTAGATGACATCGTAGAACGAGCCTCCCTGCGAGAACGACACGTCGCCGTGCGTGCGCACTGCCATGGTTGCGCGGTCGAGGTAGGTGTTGTAGACTGTGTACATTTCGGAGAAGTCGTATTCGCCTTTCCCCATCCTCAAGAGTTCCGATTCGAGGAATGCGAACGCCGAATAGCTCCAACACGTTCCGGCACGGTTTTGGTTCTTTATCGAGGTTATTGGGTTCGCTTTGACGGTTGTGAAAACGAAGCCTTCTTCCTCTTCCACTGCTGGTTCCACTTGTGCGGCGATGTTGAGGCTGAACAATCCCAGCGCTGCGAACAAGATAGTTTTTTTCATGTCCATGATATTTATTATGTAAGGTTTAAGTCTATGCAAATATAGGCAATTTGCATGTATGCAAGCAATGTGTTGACCCTTTTCATAGCGGGCGAAACATGCAAGCAAGTGCAATTCAGATGTCGTGGACATAACCAACCGCGCCAAAGCCGGATTGCCCCGCCTTGGCGCGATAGTTCATTGTGCGGTTGCGCGCGCTTAATGCGCTGCGACTTTTATAGCCTCTCCGCCTGCGGAGATGATGTATATCCCCGACGATGGCAGGGTGAAGCGCGATGCTGTAGTCTTCAACACAAGCTGGCCGCTTATGGAGTAGACGCTAACCTGCGTGCCAGCCTCAAGCGAAAGCTCTACATCAAGACCGTTAACTATGACTTTCGATGCCAGCGATGCTGCAGAGTCAATG